>NZ_JBEZMM010000008.1:173133-213524 GCF_040652715.1 Streptomyces sp. NPDC048196
CTGCACAACCGCAGCGACCGAACGACAGACACAGCTACCCGACCGCAGCGACGGAATGACCAACGCCGCGGCGCGAAGGCAGCGGCCGGGCGAGCCACCGTGCGCACGCAGCGGTACGACGAGCCGCGGTCAGACGAGCCGCGGTTACGACGAGCAGCGGTGCGGCCGCAGCGTTACCACGGGCCGCGGTGCGGTGAGCGGGCGTCGGTTGGCCGGGTTCTGCCGTGAGCGGGCGTCGGTTGGCCGGGTTCTGCGGTGAGCCGGCGTCGGTTGGCCGGGGTCGGCCGGGGCCGTTCGGCTCAGCGCGAGGTGGTCAGGCCGACGCTGCGGGCCAGTTGGAGGACGGCCTGCTCGAAGAACTCCGTACGGGCCTCGATGACGTTCTGGAACTGGCCGAACAGCTCGAAGCTCAGCAGCCCGAAGAGCTGGGCCCACGCCCCGACCAGCCGGGCCAGTACCGCGGGGGGCAGTTCGACGCCGTGCTCGGCACCGAGCGCCAGGGCATCGGCCACCACCGGGTCGGGCAGCGGTTCGGCGGGTTCCTTCAGCGCACCGGCGGCATGGGCCTCGCGGACCACGCCGATCAGCGCCAGACCGACGCGGGCGGCGGGCTCCGTAGTGGTGCGCGGGGCGCGGTAGCCGGGAACGGGTGAGCCGTAGATCAGCGCGTACTCGTGCGGATGGGCCAGCGCCCACGCGCGGACGCCCGTACAGATCGCGGTCCAGCGGTCCACGGGGCTCGCGGTCGCGGCACCGCGGCGGTCCCGGGCCCGCTCCGCGGCCGCACCGATCGCGTTGTAGGCGTCGACGATCAGCGCGGTGAGCAGGTCGTCGCGGCTGGGGAAGTAGCGGTAGAGCGCGGAGGAGGCCATGCCCAGTTCGCGGGCGACGGCCCGTAGGGAGAGCTTCGCGGCGCCCTCGGCCGCGAGCTGAGCCCGTGCCTCCGCCTTGATGGCCTCGGTGATTTCGCTACGGGCTCGTTCCCTGGCTCCTCGGATCGCAGTCATGTGAGCAGTGTGCCAGCTTCAGAGCGCCGCACAAAAACGAGAGCAGCGCTCTTGCTTTGGTGCACCGATCGTGCGCACACTGTTCACGAGCGAGAGCACTGCTCTCGAATCAGAGCAGCGCCCCGGCGCCCACGCCACCCACCATCCGCCTACGCGCGACCAGAGTCCCCCGAGCCCGAGGAGCCCACCCCATGGCCCGCCACCTCAATCCCAGCCGCTTCGCCGTCCGTCTCAACGGGGCCATCGGCTGGCTCGCGCGCCGCGGCATCAGCCTCGCCGGCGCGGCCGACCTGGCGGTCCGGGGCCGTAAGAGCGGCGAATGGCGCCGCGTCCCGGTCAACCCCATGACGTACGGGAACGGCCGCTATCTCGTCTCGGCCCGCGGTAACTCCGAATGGGTGCGCAATCTCCGCGCGGCGGGCGGCGGCGAACTGCGCGTCGGACGGCGGATCCGGCCGTTCACCGCGGTCGAGTTGGCGCCCGCCGAGACCCCGGAGTTGCTGCGCGCCTACCTCGCACGCTGGGGCTGGGAGGTGAAGGCGTACTTCGGCGAGGTCACCGCCGCCTCCACCGACGAGGAACTCCGCGCCGCGGCCCCCCAGCACCCCGTCTTCCACATCACCGAAGCCTGAAGCGAAGCCCGGGCCCCCGGTACCCACTCTGGGGACCCCACCCGGCCCGGGGACGCCCCATTGGTGCACCCCACCCGGGCCCTGGCACGCCCACTTGGCACGCTCCCCGGCCCTCAAGGCCATCCGCTCGGGGCACCCCACCTGGGCCCCGGCACCCTCTTGGGGCACCCCACCCGGCCCGGCACGCCCACTCGGCACGCTCCCCCGACCCTCAAGGACACCCACTCGGGACAGCGCCCCGAGGCCCCCGGGACACCAACTCGGCACGCGTCCCCGGCCCTCCAGGACACCCGCTCGGGACGGCTCCCCAGGCGCCCCCGGGATACCAACTCGGGGCGCTCCGCCACCCGCCAGGGCACCCCACTCGGGACGGCTCCCCCAAGCGCCCCGCGACACCAACTCGGCACGCGCCCCAGCCCCGCCAGGGCACCCACTTGGGACGGCTTCCCCAAGCGCCCCGGGACACCACCCGCACCCCGGCCCTCCAGGGCACCCACTTGGGACGCCCCCCGAGGCCCCCGAGGCCCCCGGGACACCAACTCGGCACACTCCCCCGGGAGCGCTCCCCCCGCCCGCCCCCTCCCCTCGATCCAGCGCGCGACGCCCCCACGCCGCCCGCACTCACCCCCGGTCCAGTGCCTCCAGCGCGCGGCGGGCCATGCCGTTCGTGCGGATCATCTCGGCGAGGGTGGTCGTCCCGCGGGTGATCTTCGCGAAGGCGTGCCAGGCCGGGCGGAAGCCGGTGACCGCGGCGTGCATCAGGCCGGGGCGGCGGGAGAAGACCTGGAGCATGCGCCGGCCCACGCCCATCTCCACGCCGAGGCCCGCCTTGATCGCGAAGGCGTAATTGAGCGCCTGGCGACGGGCGTCGACCGCGTCGTGGGCCTCCGCGACCCGGACCGCCCACTCCCCCGCGAGCCGTCCGGACCGCAGGGCGAACGAGATGCCCTCCCGGGTCCACGGCTCCAGCAGACCGGCCGCGTCGCCGCACACCAGCACCCGGCCGCGGGAGAGCGGTGAGTCATCGGCGCGGCAGCGGGTCAGATGGCCCGAGGAGATGCTCGGTTCGAAGCCGGCCAGGCCCAGCCGGCCGATGAAGTCCTCCAGGTACCGCTTGGTCGCCGCGCCCTCGCCGCGCGCCGAGATGACGCCGACGGTGAGCGTGTCGCCCTTGGGGAAGACCCAGCCGTAGCTGCCGGGGAGCGGGCCCCAGTCGATGAGCACCCGGCCCGCCCAGTCCTCGGCGACCGGCTCGGGCACCGGAATCTCCGCCTCCAGCCCGAGGTCGACCTGGTCGAGCTTGACCCCGACGTGTGCTCCTATCCGGCCGGCACTGCCGTCCGCGCCCACTACGGCGCGCGCCAGCACCACCTCCCCGTCGCCCAGCACCACCGCGACCGTGCGGCGGTCCGGGACCTCGGCGCCGTGCTGCTCGACCCGGGAGACCGTGACGCCCGTACGGACCGTGGCACCGGCGTCCTTGGCCGACTCGACCAGCCGGGCGTCGAATTCGGGGCGGTTGATCAGGCCGAAGAGCATGTGCTTGGAGCGGCGGGTGCGGCTCAGCCGGCCGTTCAGCGAGAAGGTCACGGCGTGCACGCGGTCACGCAGCGGCAGGTCGAAGCCGGGCGGGAGGGAGTCGCGCGAAGGGCCGATGATGCCGCCGCCGCAGGTTTTGTAGCGCGGCAGCTCGGCCTTCTCCAGGAGGAGCACCCGGCGCCCCGTACAGGCCGCGGCGTGTGCGGCCGAGGCGCCCGCCGGCCCCGCCCCCACCACCACGACGTCCCACACCTGCTGGTTGCCCTCGGCTGCCCGCTCGCTGCTCACCTGTGCTTCTGCTCCCGTTCGATGCCTGGCTGCGTACCGCCCTCGCATCCTACGGGCCGCTGTTGCGCACGGGGCCTGTGGGAAGATCGGTGGAATGCACACCCGCAGGGCCCCTACGGGAAGCCGTGCCCTGCGTCCGGCCCGGCCGGCTCACGAGGCCGGGCGGCCGGTCCCCCACACGCCGCGCCCACAAGGAGCGTTCATGTCCGACAGCCCGCTCGCGCAGACCGTCGCCGCGCTGCAGCCCCGTGCCAGGACCGAACTGGCGGAGCTCGTGGCCTTCAAGTCGGTGGCCGATCCGGCCCAGTTCCCCCCGAGCGAGTGCGAGGCGGCCGCCGAGTGGATCGCCGCGGCGCTGCGGGCGGACGGTTTCGAGGACGTGGCGCTGCTCGACACCCCGGACGGCACCCGGTCCGTCTACGGCTACCTGCCCGGCCCCTCGGGTGCGAAGACCGTCCTGCTCTACGCCCACTACGACGTGCAGCCGCCGCTGGACGAGGCCGCCTGGGTCTCACCGCCGTTCGAGCTGACCGAACGGAACGGCCGCTGGTACGGCCGCGGCGCCGCGGACTGCAAGGGCGGGCTGATCATGCATCTGACGGCGCTGCGCGCGCTGAAGGAGCACGGCGGGGTCCCGGTCAACGTCAAGGTGATCGTGGAGGGTTCCGAGGAGCAGGGCACCGGCGGGCTGGAGCGGTACGCCGAGGCGCACCCGGAGCTGCTGGCCGCGGACGCCGTCGTCATCGGTGACACGGGGAACTTCCGGGTCGGGCTGCCGACGGTGACCGCGACGCTGCGCGGGATGACCCTGGTGCGCGTCCAGGTCGACACCCTGGAGGGCAATCTGCACTCCGGGCAGTTCGGCGGTGCGGCCCCGGACGCGCTGGCGGCGCTGATCCGGATCCTGGACTCGCTGCGCGCCGAGGACGGTTCGACGACGGTGAACGGGCTGACCGGCGACGCGACCTGGGAGGGCCTGCAGTATCCGGAGGAGGAGTTCCGCCGGGACGCCAAGGTCCTGGACGGCGTCGAACTGATCGGCAACGGGTCGGTCGCGGACCGGATCTGGGCCCGCCCGGCCGTCACGGTGCTGGGCATCGACTGCCCGCCGGTGGTCGGCGCCACCCCGTCCGTGCAGGCCGGGGCGCGGGCCCTGGTGAGCCTGCGGGTCCCGCCGGGCACGGACGCGGCGGCGGCCACGAAGCTGCTGGCGGCACACCTGGCGAAGGCCGCGCCGTGGGGCGCGCGGGTGGCGGTGGAGCAGGTCGGCCAGGGCCAGCCGTTCCGCGCGGACACCAGCAGCCCGGCGTACGCCTCGATGGCGGCGGCGCTGCGGGAGGCCTACGACGGCGCGGAGATGCAAACATCGGGTATGGGTGGCTCCATCCCGCTGTGCAACACCCTGGCCGGTCTCTACCCCGACGCGGAGATCCTCCTCATCGGGCTGAGCGAGCCGGAGGCGCAGATCCACGCGGTGAACGAGAGCGTGTCGCCGGAGGAACTGCAGCGGCTCTCCTTGGCGGAGGCGCTGTTCCTCCGGCGGTACGCGGCGCTTGGGTGAGCCCGTACGTACTTGGCTTTCCCGCCGCGGGGCGTCTGGCCGTTGCGCTTGGCGGCGCCCCGCACGTAGTTGGCCGTCGCGCCGCGGTTGTTGCTCGCCGTTGCGCCTGGCGGCGCCCCGCACGTACCCGTCTTTCCCGCCGCGGGGCGTCTCACCGTTGCGCCTGGCGGCGCCCCGCACGTACCCGTCTGTCCCGCCGCGGGGCGTCTCACCGTTGCGCCTGGCGGCGCCCCGCACGTACCCGTCTGTCCCGCCGCGGGGCGTCTCGCCGTTGCGCCTGGCGGATCCCCGTACGTACTCGGCCGTCCCGCCACGGGGCGTCTCGCCGTTGCGCCTGGCGGCGGGCGTTTGTTTGTTGGGTGCGGTGACAGCCCTCCAGACTTCGTCCTCCGGTCTGTCCCCTCCCGGGAGTGGGGGGGGTGAGGCCGGTGGGGGTGGACGTCGTCGGTTCGGGTGCACCGTGCACTCTCGTGGTGTGGGGCTGGGTATCGGGAATATCTCCCTGTCCCGTCGGGTTGAGGCCCTGCAAGGGGGGCTCGCGTCCCCTACGGGATCTGTTCGACATTCCCCTACGGGAGACCCGCCCAAGGCCAGCAACAGTCGAGCCGCCGCAGCCCCGGACTAAACGGGAACGCCCGCCTCCAAATGGAGCGGGTACCCCTGTTCCCGGGCGCGTAGTGCCCAGCGGAGGCGGTTCCAGCGGACGGGGGGCAGCATGGTTTCCGCCTCGGCCTCGGTGACGAAGCGCCAGGCGCGCAGTTCCGCGCCGGGCAGCAGCAGTTTGCTGATCCGGTCGTCGCTCAGCACGCCGCCGTCGTAGAGCAGCCGCAGGCCGCCGTAGCCGGGTGGGCGGGGCGCCTCCCAGTCGAGCACCAACAGGCGTGGGGTGCTGGGGAGTTCGATGCCGAGTTCCTCGGCCACCTCGCGGACGCCGGCGTGGGTGGGGGCCTCACCGCGTTCCACGATGCCGCCGGGGAATTCCCAGCCCGCCTTGTAGGTGGGGTCGACCAGCAGCACCCGGTCCTGGTCGTCGAAGAGCAGGACGCCGGCGGCGAGGGTCTCGGCGGTCGGTTCGGGGGTCTGCACGATGTCGCAGGCGCCGGCGCCGGTGCGCAGCGCCTCGGCGACGCGTTCGGCGGTCTGCCGGGGCGTCAGCCGGGTGGTGTCGACGACATGGGCGTCGGTCGTCAGCCAGGGCAGCGCATCGGCGTACGGGCCGAGGTGCGCCAGGCACCAGCGGCGGACGGACGCATTGGCCGCGTCGTCTCCGGGCGTTTCCTCCCGGTGCGCTATCCGCGTGCGCAGGATCGTTTCCTCCGCATGGAGGAGAACGTGCCGGACGGGTATCCGGCGGGCGGCGAGGGCGCCGAAGATCTCATCGCGGTATTCCTGCCGCAGCAGCGTCATGGGGGTGACCAGCGGGCCGGGGACCTCGGTGAGCAGCGCCGCCGCGGTGTCGACCACCATGCGCCGCCAGGACGGCAGGTCCTGGTAGTCGTCGACCTCCTCGAAGCGCTTGGCCGGCAGCATCAGCCGCAGCCCGTTGCCGAGGAGTTCGGGGTCGTAGAGCGTGCTTCCGGGAAGCAGGTCGAGCAGTTCATGAGCCGCAGTGGTCTTGCCCGCACCGAACGTGCCGTTCAGCCAGACGATCACGGTTTCCCCTCTTCCCTAGACCCAGGTGAGTTGCCCGCAACACCCTGCCACGGAAACGCTCGGGGTCACGGGCCGCGCGCACGGCCGGGAACGCTGCCTGTTCGACCGCCGGTCCGGCCGGGGAGGCCCCGGCAAACAAGCGCTCCCCAGCCCCTCCAGCACCGAAACCCTCACCCGCACACCCGGTGCGCGTACCTGCGCGGAAGCGCCGGAATCCGCATATGACGGGGGCGCATCGTGCCCGGCCCCGGCGGCGCGCACGGTGGTCAGCCCTTGCTCGCCCCGAGGGTCAGGCCGGCGATGAAATGCCGTTGCAGGAGGAGGAAGACAACGACGGTGGGAAGCGCGACGAGGACGGAGCCCGCGGCGAGCAGGTTGTAGTCGGTGAAGAACTGGCCGCGCAGGTTATTGAGGGCGGAGGTGACCGGCAGTTTGTCGCCGTCCGAGAGGAAGACCAGGCCCCACAGGAAATCGTTGTACATCCAGGTGAATTGCAGGGTGCCGAGTGCGGCGAGTGCGGGCCGGCACAGCGGGAGGGTGATCTGCCGGTACTGCGCCCAGACGCCGGCGCCGTCGACGATCGCGGCTTCGAGGATTTCCCGTGGCAGGGTGCGCATGAAGTTCGCCAGGACGAAGACGCAGAATCCGAGTTGGAAGGCGATCTGCACGGCGATGACCGCCCAGAGGGAGTCGTAGAGCGTCATCGAGTCGGACATCCAGTACGGCAGCGGGACCTTGTTGAAGAGCACGTAGAGCGGGGTGACGAGCACTTGTTGGGGCAGCAGGTTCCCGGCGGTGAAAACCATCAGCAGGGCCGTCCCGCCGCGGATCCGGAGCCGGGAGATGGCGAACGCCACGAACGACGCGAGGAAGAGGGTGAGCAGGACTCCGGGGACGGCGATGAGGAGTGAGTTCAGGAAGTACTTGCTCATTCCGGAGTCGACGAATGCCTGGCGGTAGTAGGCGAAGGAAAGGTGGCGCGGGAGGGAGAAATAGCCGTATCGCGCGGTCTCTTCGTAGGGCCGCAGGGAGGCGTAGACGGCCAGCAGGAGGGGGGCGAGGAAGGCCAGCGAAACGGCGGTGAGGAAGAGGTGCACGCCGAACCGGCCGCGGCGGGCCGGTCCGGTAGGCGGCGGTAGCCGTAGCGGGGCGGGCGATACCGTCATTGCTGCTGCTCCCCTCGGAGTTCCTGGACGAGATAGGTCACGATGAATCCGAGCGACACGAGGAGCAGGACGACGGCGATGGCGGAGCCGAAGCCGATCCGGCCGGCCTCCCCGATGATGTTGTCGGTGACGAGTACGGACAGCAGTTCCAGGCCGTTGCGGCCCTTGTTGACGGCGTAGACGATGTCGAAGGCGCGCAGCGATTCGATGACGGTGATGACGCCGACGATGACGTTCACCGGCCGCAGGGTGGGCAGTACGACGCGGAAGAATGCCTGCCGTTGGTTCGCACCGTCGAGGGCGGCGGCCTCTTTGAGGGCGGGGTCGACGGATTTCAGGCCGGCGAGATAGAGAATCATGACGTATCCGGTGTGCCGCCAGCAGGCCGCCAAAAGAACCATCCAGATGTTGCGGTCGGGATCTCCCAGCCAGTCGGTGGGATTCTTCCCGCCGAGTACGGCATTGAGCGCGCCCTGGTCCCGGGAGAGGATCAGCTGGGCGATGAAACCGACGACGGCGAGCGACAGCACCACCGGCATGTAGAGGGTGGACTGGTAGAAGCGGCTGAAGCGGACGCCGCGGTCGATGAGCACGGCGAGCAGCAGCCCGAAGGGGGCGGCGAGCAGGCCGAGGAATGCCAGCCACAGCAGATTGTGGCGGACCGCGGGCCAGAACGGCGGATAGTCGGTGAACAGGTTCCGGTAGTTTTCCAGGCCGGCCCATTTGAGGTCGCCGATACCGTCCCAGGTGGTGAAGGACAGTCCGACGGAGGCCAGCGTCGGGCCCCAGATCAGGGCGAGATCGAGCAGGATCGGCAGGCCCAGCAGGGCGCCGAGGACGGCGAGGTCGCGGCGGGTGTGCCGCCGCGGCCCCGGTCTTCCGGCGCGCCGGGCACGGGTTTTCAGCACGGCGGTTCGCTCCCCGTCATTTCTCGCGGTAGGTCGTTCTGCCGGTGCCCGGGGCTCATCCGGTGGCGAAGATCTGTTTCTTCTGGCGTTCGATGTCGTTGACCAGGCCGTCGATGTCATCCGGATTGTTGAGGAACTGCTGGATCGCCTGGATCATCACGGTCGAGGCGAAATCGGGCCGGGTGTCGCGGTCCATGAACTGCGAGATCTGCTTGGCGCCGGCGACGAGGTGCACGGCCTTCTTCTGCAGCGCGGTGTACGCGGCGGTATCCGCGCCGCTGTTGACCGCGATGTTGTTGGGGTCGTACGTGAGGTAGGTGTTCTCCGCCTCCGGGGTGGCGAGGAACTTCAGCAGGTCTCTGGCGCCGTCCTTGTCCTTGGCCTTGCGCGACATCAGGAATCCGTCGATCGGTGCCTCGACCGCGTCCTGGCCGTGCGCCGGGTCGATTTCCGGGAAGGGGAAGAAATCCAGGTCCGGGCGGTCGGCTGCGCTGAACTGCTGCCCGGGGTGGGGAAGTCCGAGGACGGTCATGCCGGCCTTCTTCTGCGCGAGCGTCTGTGCGGCCTCCTGCCAGGTGCGGCCGTTGGCGCCTTTCTGGTGGTAGGGCATGAGTCCGCGCCACAGGTCGAAGACCTGCTTGACCTGCGGGCTGTTCCAGGATTTCTGGCCGCTCATCAGCGCGAGGTGGAAGTCGTAGCCGTTCGCGCGCATGTTGAGGTAGTCGAAGGTGCCCATCGCCGGCCAGCCGTCCTTGTCGCCGAAGGCGAACGGCACCAGCCCGTCCTTCTGCATCTTCTTGGCGAGCGCCCGGTACTCGTCGAAGGTCCGGGGTGTCTCGTAACCCCTTTCCCGGAACACGCTCTTACGGTGGAAGACGGCCCAGGGATAGTAGTAGTACGGCACGAGATACTGCTTGCCGTCGCGTCCCGTCGACTGCTTCTTCAGCGCGTCGGTGAATCCGTCGAAGTGCCGCCACAGATCGCTGATGTCGGAGAGCAGACCCTTCTGCGCGAAGTACTGCATGCGGTTCCCGGCGAACCACATGAAGACGTCGTCCGGGCTCCCCTGGAGATACCGGTTGATGTTCTCCTGGAAGTTCTCGTGATTGACGGTGTTGACCTTCACCGTCTTCTTGGACTTCTTCTCGTACGCCGTGAAGGCCGCGGCGAAGGCCTTCTTCGGTACGGCGTCCGAGGCGTTGGAGCCCATCGTGATACCGCTGGGACCGCTGTCGCAGGCGGTGAGCAGGGCCGGCAGGGCCACCGCCCCGGCGCCGAGCGCGGCGCCCCTCAGCAGCGTCCGGCGGGACATCCGACGTCCCGCCACTTCCCCGTACGCATCCGAACCGCTGAACGGTGACTGGGCCATGGCCCCCTCCTCAAGGGTGGAACCAAACAGAAACGAACGCGAGTGGTGGGATCTCACTCCGAACTGCCGGGTGCGTCAAGGGCTTTGGCGGGCAGAGCATCAACCGTTACCGCTCCTCTTCCAACAGACTCCAACAAGCTCTACCGTAAGCACTCGCCAGTGGCAGGTACCCGACCTCACCCCACCTCTCGCGAAGACGGAGGACGCGAACCATGCGCGTTCCTATCCGCTCCATCCGCCGGACGGGCCACCGACGATTCGTCGGAGCGCTGTCCCTCGCCCTGCTCTGTGCGGCGGGCGCGACCGCGCCGCCCGCCGCGGCCCGTACCCCGGGCAACGCCGGCGCCGCACCCGCCGCCTCCGCGCACCCCGCGCCGCGGCTCCCCGACGGGCTGGCCAAGACGCCCCCGATGGGCTTCAACAACTGGAACTCCACGCACTGCCGCGCCGAGTTCACCGAGGACATGGTCAAGGGCATCGCCGACCTCTTCCTCGCCAAGGGACTCAAGGACGCGGGATATCAGTACGTCAATCTCGACGATTGCTGGGCGCTGCCCACGCGCGACGCGAACGGCAAGCTCGTACCGGACCCCCGCCGATTCCCGCACGGCATCAAGGCGGTCGCCGACTATGTCCACTCCAAGGGCCTGAAGTTCGGCATCTATACCAGCGCCGGAACCAAGACCTGCAATTCCGCCGGATTCCCCGGCGGCCTCGGACACGAGAAGTCCGACGCCCAGCAGTTCGCCGACTGGGGCGTGGACTACCTCAAGTACGACAACTGCAATAACCAGGGCGTGGACGCCCAGCAGCGGTACCGCGCGATGCGGGACGCGCTGCGGGCCACCGGACGGCCCATCGTCTACAGCATCTGCGAATGGGGCGAGAACAAGCCCTGGGAGTGGGCGTCGGACGTAGGACATCTGTGGCGCACGACCGGTGACATCAGTGACTCCTGGTCGAGCATGCTGGCGATCGCCCGGCAGAACCTGCCGCTCGCGCCGTACGCCGGCCCGGGACACTGGAACGACCCGGACATGCTGGAAGTCGGCAACGGCGGGATGACGGACACCGAGTACCGCAGCCACTTCTCCCTCTGGTCGATGATGGCCGCGCCGCTGCTGATCGGCTCCGACCTGCGCAAGGCCGGCCCGGAGACGTTCGAGATCCTGGCCAACAAGGACGTCATCGCGCTCGACCAGGACGCCCTGGGCAAGCAGGCCACCGTGCTGGCGTCCGAGTCCGGCCGCTGGACCCTGGTCAAGCAACTCGCGGGCGGCGAGCGGGCGGTGGCGCTCTTCAACGAGACCGACCGGCCGCAGCGGATCGCCACCACCGCCCGGGCCGCCGGCCTCCCGCAGGCCGCCGGTTACCGGCTGCGCGACCTGTGGCAGCACCGCGACACCCACACCACGGGCGCCATCGCCGCCACCGTCCCGGCGCACGGCACCACCGTCTACCGGGTCGCCGCCGACAAGAACTGGGCGACCTACCCGCCGGCCGTCGAGACCGGCACCGACCGCACGCCCCTGGTCGAGGCCGGAGCGTCCACGGACCTCCGCTCCACCGTCCGCAACCTGGGCGGCACCCCCGCCCGGAACCTCACGGTGACGCTCAAGGCCCCGCGGGGCTGGCACGCCACGGCCACCTCCCCCGCCACCGCCCGAGCACTGCCCGGCGGCCGGGCCCTCACCACCACCTGGCGGATCGCCGCACCGGCCGGCGCCGCCCCCGGCCCGTACGACCTGCCGCTGACCGCCGACTACCGCTCACCGCGCGGCGAACGGGTCACCGCCACCCTGCCCGGCACCGCCCACATCGTGGTACCGCCGCCCGCCGGGATCGCGTACGCCGCCGAACTGCCCTGGCTGACCGCCGCCAACGGCTGGGGCCCGGTCGAGAGGAACACCAGTGTCGGGGAGGACGCGGCCGGGGACGGCGGCCCGCTCCGGATCGGCGGCACCGGCTACACCAAGGGCCTGGGCGTCCATGCGGCCGGCGACGTCACCTTCTACACCGGCCGGAAGTGCTCCGCGTTCAGCGCCCGGGTCGGGATCGACGACGAGGTCGGTGACCGGGGTTCCGCCGGCTTCGAGGTCTGGGCGGACGGCAAACGGGTCACCGCGAGCGGGATCGTGACCGGCACCGACGCCGCCCGGACGCTGACCGCCGCGGTCGCCGGGGCCGAGACCGTCCGCCTCGTCGTCACCGACGGCGGGGACGGCATCGACTACGACCACGCCGACTGGGCGGACGCCAAGTTCACCTGCTGATACGGCAGTTGAGCGCCGGACCGGGCACGGCGGTGTCGGCGGTCAGCCCGGCGCTCACAGGCGGGCGGGTTCCCGGGCTCTGCACCGGGCCCCGCCCGCCCGCCGTGCGTTCACGAACGGCCGTCAGCAGACCGGCAGCCCCGGGACGGGCTGGTCGTTCGCCCCGCCCTTGAGGTAGACGACGCTGACGTAGACCCCCGCGTTGCCGCTGTCGTCGTCCGTCTTGGCCCACCAGACGTTCGTCCATTTCCCGTAGGTCTCGCGGCGGCCCAGCTTCGCCTGGCAGTAGAAGTAGTTGGTGCCCATGTTCACCACCCCGACCTGCTGGAACGACGCGGTGTAGGAATTCGCGGTGCGCCAGACGTCGCAGTTGGTCCTGCCGCTGCCGATGGACACACAGGACGTCGGCGCCGGGGTCGGGTCGCCGCCGCTGCCTCCGGCGCCACCGCCACCGGAATCACCGCCGTGCGTCCCGCCCGAGCCGCTGCCGCCACCGCTCCCGTCATGGCCGCCGTCCGCTCCGCCGCTCCCGTCACCACCCGAACTCCCGCCCGTTCCACCGGGCTTGGTGTCCGCACCCTTGGACGTCGCACCGTCCGTGGGCCGGCCGGACGCGGACGATGACGCACCCGCCCCGCCGTCCGCCCCCGCGTCCCGCGCCTTCCCCCGGTCCTTGCCCTGGGCGTCGTCCTTGCCGGTGGTCGTGCCCGGTGCGCCCGGCCCGCTGGGCGTCGGCGCCGGTTCCGGCGACTGCCGGCCGCGGTCCGCGACCGTATCGCTCGGGCCGCCGCCGACCAGTGCGTACGTCACCCCGCCACCGGCGGCGAGCACGGCCAGCACCGCCGCCACGGCCAGCGCCACCCGACGGCGGCGCCGCGCGGGCAGCCGCTCGGTGTCCCGCTCACCGGGGTTCGCCGGGTACGGGTGAGTGCCCGTAGTGCCCACTGACGGACCGGCCGGCACACCGGGCGGGTCGGCGGCCGCACCGGGGGTCGGATAGGAAAATCCGGGCCGCTGGGTGGCGGCCGGGGGGTGGGGCCGGGGGTGCGCCTGGGTGGGGCCCGAAGCCTGGGACGGGGAGTGGCTGTGCCCCTGGGGCTGGGGATGCGGCGGTGGCGGGAGTTCCTGCGGCGGGGCCGGCGGGGTGAGCGGCCGCAGATCGGTCGCGGTGGGCAGATGCGGTGCGCCGGGTGCCGGGGCGGGCGCGGGGTCCCGTCCCTCGGCCACCGCCCGGAGCATGCTCCGGGCCTCCGCGGCGGACGGCCGGTCGGCCGGGTTCTTGGCCATCAGGGCGTGCAGCACGGGTGTCAGCGGGCCGGCCCGGCGCGGCTCGGGCAGCGCCTCGGTCACGATCGCGGTGAGCGTGGACCACACCGACGTACGGCGGAACGGCGCGCCGCCGCCCTCGACCGCCGCGTACAGCGTCATGCCCAGCGACCAGATGTCGGAGGCCGGGGTGGGGTCCTGGCCCTGCGCCCGCTCCGGGGGCAAGTAGTCGATCGAGCCGACGAGTTCGCCGCTGCGGGTGAGGTGCGTGGTCGCGCCGTCGCCCGGGGCCTCGATGCTGGCGATGCCGAAGTCGGTGAGCACCACCCGGCCGGTGCGGTCGAGCAGCACATTGCCCGGCTTCACATCGCGGTGCAGCACGCCCACCTGGTGGGCGGCGTCCAACGCGTCCATCACCTGGGCGCCGATCCGGGCGATCTCCCGCGGGTCGAGCGGGCCGCGCTCCTCCAGGGCGTCGTCCAGCGACGGGCCGTCCACCAGCTCCATGACGATGACCGGCCGGCCGTCCTCGTCGATGACGTCATGGACCGTGACCACACCGGAATGCCGGATCCGGGCCGCGGCGCGCGCCTCGCGCTGCATACGGGTGCGCAGATCGGCGAGCTCCGGCGCGGAGGCGTCCGTATAGGCGCGCAGCACCTTGACCGCGACCTCGCGGCCCAGCACCTCGTCCACCGCCCGGCAGACCACTCCCATACCGCCGCGGCCGATCCGGTCGGTGACGCGGTAACGGCCGCCGAGCAGCCGTCCGGTCAGATCGGCGTCGGTGCCGCGCCGGGGACCGCTCGCCTCGGCGGCGCGGGGCGCACCGGGCGCGCCGCCGGCAGGGCTGCTCGGTACCGCATCGGCCGGTCCGTCATCCGTGTCCTGCGGCGGGGCTCCGCCTGGCTCCCCGGGGACGTTCGCCCCCTCCGCGCCCCGTGTCCCGCCTGCCCCGCCCGCCCCCGGTACCTCGTCCGGCCCGCGCTGCTCACGCTCCCCCGATGTCACCGTCGCCAATCCCCTCGGTACCCAGGTCCGTTCCGTACGCCCAGCACCTCACGCGTGCCGGCGCACGGCCGCCGGCACGTCGCCGTCCGGCGCGGTCGGCACCAGACTAAGGGGCGCGCGGGGGCCTGTGGTGGCGTCAGGGTGCGGCGGCGAAGGCATCGAGACGGGACTGTTGCGCGGCGGCCGCGGCGGCGCCCACCACCCCGGCGTCGGTGCCCATTTGGGCAGGTACGACGGTCAGGTCGGCGACGAACGACAGCGTCGCGTACTCCCGCAGTGCCGAGCGCAGCGGGGCGAACAGGATGTCTCCGGCGCCCGCGACTCCCCCGCCGATGACCGCGATGTCGATCTCGACGAGCGTGGCGGTGGCGGCGATCCCGGCGGCCAGCGCCTGCGCGGCCCGTTCGAAGGAGCGCAGGGCGACCTCGTCACCCGCCCGTGCGGACGCGGCGACGGCGGCGGCGCCGGTGTCCCCGTCGGGGCCCGGGCGCCAGCCGTTGGCCAGGGCGCGGCGGGCGATGTTCGGGCCGCTGGCGATGCGCTCGACACAGCCCCGGCCGCCGCAGGGGCAGGGGTCGCCGTCGAGGTCGACGCTGATGTGGCCGATGTGGCCGGCGTTGCCCGTGGGGCCGGGGTGCAGCTGGCCGTTGAGGACCAGGCCGCCGCCGACTCCCGTGGAGACCACCATGCACAGCGCATTGGCGTGGCCGCGCGCGGCGCCCTGCCAGTGTTCGGCCGCGGTCATCGCGACGCCGTCGCCGACCAGCACGACCGGGCGCCCGCCGACGAGCGCCCGTACGCCGGCGACGAGCGGGAAGTCGCGCCAGCCGGGGATGTTGACCGGGCTGACCGTGCCGGCGCGGGCGTTCACCGGGCCGGCGCTGCCGATGCCGACCGCCGCCACCCGGCCCCAGTCAGGGGCCGCGGACAGCTCGCCGACCACCTCGGCCACCGCACGCATCACCGTCGCCCCGTCCTGGTCGGCCGGGGTGGGCCGGGCAGCCCGTACGAGCAGGCTGCCGCGGGCGTCCACCAGAGCGCCGGCGATCTTCGTGCCGCCAATGTCCAGCGCTGCGCTGAGGTCCGTCTGCATCGGTGTGGAATCTCCTGGTGGGCCCGGGGGCCGGGGCTGCCGGCCCGGCGTTGAGAACGCCAGTCTTCCCTCGTTTGACAACGTTGTCTAGAGGCTATGCTCGACGCCACACCCAGGCGCCGAGAGAAACAGGACCGCAGACCGTGACCGACACCGCACGGGGCACGTCCCGCCGCTATGGCACCCGTCCCACGATGAAGGATGTCGCGGCGCGCGCCGGGGTCGGCCTCAAGACGGTCTCCCGCGTGGTCAACGGCGAGGCGGGGGTCACGCCGGACACCGAACGCCGCGTCCAGGAAGCCATCACGGCCCTGGGATTCCGCCGCAACGACTCGGCGCGGATCCTGCGCAAGGGCCGCACGGCCAGCATCGGTCTCGTCCTGGAGGACCTCGCCGACCCCTTCTACGGCCCGCTCAGCCGCGCCGTGGAAGAGGTCGCCCGCAGCCATGGCGCGCTGCTGATCAACGGCTCCAGCGCCGAGGACCCGGCGCGCGAACAGGAGTTGGTGCTGGCGCTGTGCGCACGGCGGGTGGACGGGCTGGTCATCATCCCGGCCGGTGACGACCACCGCTATCTGGAGCCGGAGATCACGGCCGGGATAGCGACCGTGTTCGTCGACCGCCCGGCGGGCCGGATCGACGCGGATGCGGTGCTCTGCGACAACTTCGGCGGCGCGCGGGACGCGGTGGCCCACCTCATCGCGCACGGCCACCGCCGCATCGGCTTCATCGGCGACCAGCCGCGGATCCACACCGCGCGGGAGCGGCTGCGCGGCTATCGCAGCGCAATGGCCGCCGCCGGACTGCCCGTTGACGAGTCCTGGGTGTCGCTGGGCTCCACCGCGCCCGAGCGCGTACGCTCCGCCGCCGCGGCCATGCTGGACGCGCCGGAGCCGGTCACCGCGCTCTTCGCGGGCAACAACCGCGTCACCGTCACCGCCGTACGGGTCCTCGGCGCAGCCCCGCGACCGGTCGCGCTCGTCGGCTTCGACGACTTCGAACTCGCCGATCTCGTACGGCCGGCGGTCACGGTCGTCGCCCAGGACCCGGCCCTGATGGGCCGCACGGCCGCCGGACTGCTCTTCCGCCGCCTCGACGGCATCACCGAACCACCGCACCACACGGAGATCCCGACCCGTCTGATCCCCCGCGGCTCCGGCGAAATCCCCCCGACGGAACGCTGATCGCCCGCCCCGGCCGAGACGTGCCACCTCCTTGAGGCCGGGGCCTGACTGCCTCCCGGGGTCAGCCCCTGACAGCCTTGTGGGGTCGGCGCCTGGCCGCACGGTGGGGTCGAGGCACGGCTGCCCCGTGGGGTCGATGCCGGCAAACTCCCCGAGGTCGGCGCTTGACCGCTCCACGGGGTCGGCGCCGGCTCGCCCCGTACGGCGGCCGACCACCCCTCGTTCTCGCCTCATCAACTCCCCCTCCCCGCTGCACTCGTGCCCTGCGCACGGCTCGTACCGCTGCGCCGTCCCGGCCGTTCCCCACGCACCGTCATGCTCGCACGAGCCACTGACAATGCCGGGGGCTCAGACGGATTCAGGGCCGGCAAGCGGCGCTCCGCAGGTCTCCCCCGCCCCCTCCCCCCTTCGGGGGAGGGGGCGGGGCGGGGGTGGGTGCCTCCCCCGTCTACCCCGCCCGTCCCACCCGCCCCGCCAGCGCGTCCAGGTCCGTGCGCGTCAGGCCCGTGAGGCGGGCGACCTCGGACGTGTCGACGGCGCCGCAGTCGAGGCCGCGGAGGAGGTAGCCGCTGAGGGCCTTGGCGGTGGCGGGCTCGTCCATGACGTCGCCGCCCGCCTTGGCCACGTACGCCGCGAGCCGGGCCGCGGCCTGTTCGAGGCCCTCGCGGTAGAAGGCGTAGACGGCCGCGTAACGGGTCGGGAGGTGGGCCGGGTGCATGTCCCAGCCCTGGTAGTACGCGCGGGCCAGCGAGCGGCGTACGAGGCCGTGGTGGAGCCGCCAGGCGTCGTGCACCTGGGCCGTCGGGCCGACGGGCAGGACGTTCGTCGAGCCGTCGGACAGCCGCACCCCGGTGCCCGCGGCGGCGACCTGCATCACGGCCTTGGCGTGGTCGGCCACCGGGTGGTCGAGGGACTGGTGGGCGGCGCTGACGCCACAGGAGGCGCTGTAGTCGAAGGTGCCGTAGTGGAGGGAGGTGGCGCGGCCCTCGGCGGCCTCGATCATCCGGGCGACGGTGGCCCGGCCGTCGGCGCCCAGGATGGCCTGGGTGGTCTCGATCTGGATCTCGAAACCGATCCGGCCGCTCTCCAGGCCGTGCGCCTTCTCGAACGCCTCCAGCAGCCGCACCATGGCGGTGACCTGCTCGGCGTAGGTCACCTTGGGGAGCGTGAGGACCAGGCCGTCGGGCAGTCCGCCGGCCGCCATCAGGCCGGTGAGGAAGATGTCGAGGGTGCGGATGCCGCGGTCGCGGACGGCGGCCTCCATGCACTTCATCCGGATGCCCGTGTACGGGGCGGCGGTGCCCCCACGGCAGGCGGCCGCGACCAGGGCAGCGGCGCGGGCCGCGGCCTCGTCCTCCTCGGCGTCCGGGCGCGGGCCGTAGCCGTCCTCGAAGTCGATCCGCAGGTCCTCGACGGGCTCGCGGGTCAGCTTGGCGCGGACGCGGTCGTGGACGTCGGTGGCGAGCTCGTCCGGGATGTCCAGTACGGCGGCGAGGGCGGCGGCGTCGGGGGCGTGCTCGTCCAGGGCGGCGAGTGCCTGGTCGCCCCAGGAGCGCAGGGTGTCGGCGGCGAAGACGTCGCCGGGCACGTAGACCGTGTGCACCGGCTGGCGGGTGCCGGGGTCACCGGGGTAGCGCCGGGCCAGATCCGCGTCCACCTGGGCGAGCGCGGCGCCGATCCCCTCGCGTACGGTGTCCGCGAGGCTCGTCGCCACGGTCTCCTGCTGCCCCATTCGTTACCCTCCCGACGCTTACGCCCGATGCTGTCGCCGGGCGTTTTCCGCTTAACGGAATCAACAATCCGTAGAGCGAAGTTAACGGGGGAGATTGCCGAGGTCAACACCCCGCCGCCGGAGGCGGTGCAGGTCACGGCCGCCGGCACCGGTCCGCGAAACTCCATGGCGCCCGCCGCGTATCGCCATCAGACTCGCGGCATGACGTGGACCGCACCCTCCATCCAGCGCAGAGACTTCCCGACCGCGGCCGGCGAGCGGGAGATGCTGCAGGGCTGGCTCGACTTCCATCGCGACACCCTCCTCACCAAGTGCACCGGGCTCACCGGCGAACAGCTCGCCGAGGCGGCCAGCCCGCCGTCCACCCTCACCCTGCTCGGCCTGGTGCGCCACCTGACCGAAGTCGAACGCGCCTGGTTCCGCCAGCGCTTCCTCGGCGAGCAGATCCCCGACGTGCACCTCACCGAGGAGAATCCGGACGCCGATTTCGACGACGCCGACCCGGCCGCCGCCCAGGCCGACGTCGCCGCCTTCCGCGCCGAGATCGAGGCCTGCGACAAGGCGGTGGCGGACCGCGGCCTGGACGAGACCTTCACGTCCCCGCGCGGCGCCCGGCTCAACCTGCGCTGGGTCTACGTCCACCTGATCGAGGAGTACGCGCGCCACAACGGCCACGCGGATCTGCTGCGCGAACGGATCGACGGAGTGACGGGCGACTGAGCGGACGGACGGAGCGACCGGCGGCTGAGCGGATCCCGCTCTCCAAGATCACTTACGATCGCTCATCAGTGATCACATCCGTCCGTAGTGCCCCAGGAGGCCCCGTGCCCGTCGTTGTCGCCACCATCCGGACCAAGCCCGGCCGCCGCGAGGACGTCCTCGCCGCGTTCCGGCGGCACACCCCGGCCGTGCACGCCGAGCCGGGCTGTCTGCTCTACGCGGTGCACGCCGGTGAGGACCGGGTCACGGTCATCGAGAACTGGGCCGACCAGGCGTCCCTCGACGCCCACTCGGCCGGCCCGGCCCTGGCGGCCCTGGGCGCGGAGATCGCCGAGGCGCTGGCCGCACCGCTGGACGTCGCCGTCGTCGAGCCGGTGCCGTCCGGGGAGCTCGGCAAGGACCGGCTGCCGAACACCTGAGGCCCGGCCCCTCGTTGGGGCGGGCAGCACGAGGCCCCGTACGCACCGCGCGTACGGGGCCTCGTGCAGTTCCGCCGAAGGCGGCGGCGCCCGGAAGGCGCGCGAGAGGCTCAGCCCTTGCGGGTCTTGACCTCTTCGGTGAGGGCCGGGACGACGTCGAAGAGGTCGCCGACCACGCCGTAGTCGACCAGGTCGAAGATCGGCGCCTCGGCATCCTTGTTGATGGCGACGATGGTCTTCGAGGTCTGCATACCGGCGCGGTGCTGGATCGCGCCGGAGATGCCCGCCGCGATGTACAGCTGCGGCGAGACGGACTTACCGGTCTGGCCGACCTGGTTGGTGTGCGGGTACCAGCCGGCGTCCACCGCGGCGCGCGAGGCACCGACGGCCGCGCCGAGCGAGTCGGCGAGCGCCTCGATGACCGGGAAGTTCTCGGCGCCGTTGACGCCGCGGCCACCGGAGACCACGATCGCGGCCTCGGTCAGCTCCGGGCGGCCGGTCGACTCACGCGGCGTGCGCGAGACGATCTTGGTGCCCTTGGAGGAGTCGGCGACGGTCACCGCGAGCGGCTCGACCGTACCGGCGGCCGGCGCGGCCTCCGGGGCGGCGGAGTTGGGCTTGACGGTGATGACCGGGGTGCCCTTGGAGACACGGGACTTGGTGGTGTACGAGGCCGCGAAGACGGACTGCGTGGCCACCGGACCCTCGTCGCCGGCCTCCAGGTCGACGGCGTCGGTGATGATGCCGGAGCCGATGCGCACCGCGAGGCGGGCGCCGATCTCCTTGGCCTCGGCGGAGGACGGCAGCAGCACGGCGGCCGGGGAGACCGCGTCGTAGGCGGCCTGCAGCGCGTCGACCTTGGGGGCGACGAGGTATTCGGCGAACTCGGGTACGTCGGCGGCCAGCACCTTCACGGCGCCGTGCTCGGCGAGGACCTTCGCGGCCTCCTCGGCGTTCGGGCCGAGGTGGACGGCAACCGGCTCGCCGATGCGGCGGGCCAGGGTGAGCAGTTCGAGGGTGGGCTTGCGGACGGCGCCGTCCACGTGGTCGACGTAGACAAGGACTTCAGCCATGGGAATGCTCTCCTGCGGGAAGAATGAGGGCGGTGGGAAGGACTGCGGCTCAGATGAACTTCTGGCCCGCGAGGAACTCGGCGAGCTGCTTGCCGCCCTCGCCCTCGTCCTTGACGATCGTGCCCGCCGTACGGGCCGGGCGCTCGGTCGCGTCCTCGACCTTGGTCCAGGCGCCTTCGAGGCCGACCTCGTCCGCGTCGATGTCGAGGTCCTCCAGGTCCAGGGACTCCACCGGCTTCTTCTTGGCGGCCATGATGCCCTTGAAGGAGGGGTAACGCGCCTCACCGGACTGGTCGGTGACGGACACGACGGCCGGCAGCGCGGCCTCCAGCTGCTCGCTGGCGGTGTCGCCGTCCCGGCGGCCGGCGACCTTGCCGTCGGCGACGGAGACCTCGGAGAGCAGGGTGACCTGAGGCACGTTCAGCCGCTCGGCGAGCAGGGCGGGCAGCACGCCCATCGTGCCGTCGGTGGAGGCCATACCGCAGACGACCAGGTCGTAGCCGGTCTTCTCGATCGCCTTGGCGAGCACGAGCGAGGTGCCGAGCGCGTCGGTGCCGTGCAGGTCGTCGTCCTCGACGTGGACGGCCTTGTCGGCGCCCATGGACAGGGCCTTGCGCAGCGCGTCGTTGGCGTCCTCGGGACCGACGGTCAGGACCGTGATCTCCGCGTCGTCGGCGGCTTCCTTGATCTGCAGGGCCTGCTCGACGGCGTACTCGTCGAGCTCCGAGAGCAGACCGTCCACGTCGTCACGGTCGACGGTCAGGTCCTCGGCGAAGTGCCGGTCGCCGGTGGCGTCGGGCACGTACTTCACACAGACAACGATCCTCAAGCTCACGCCGGCTCTCCTACCTGCTTGGTCTCTTCAGAACTGCCTCGTGCTGGCAGCATAGGCGCCTCTCGGGGCGGCTCCCGGTCGGATGCGGTTCCCCACGCCGACCGCCATATTACTCGCCAGTACATCCAGTCTCGTGCCCCGAATCAAGGCCGTCGAAATGTGACCTTCCCAACGGCCCTGATCGGGTGAAGAGCGCGGGTGAGGAGCGGGCCCGCGGCGGGCGCGTCAGTCGCGCAGCGCGTTGAAGCGGCCCTGGTGGTAGAGGAGGGGGCGACCGGGCCCCGCGGGGTCGCCGACGACGGGCTCGGCGAGCACGATGCGGTGGTCGCCGGCCGGCACCCGGGCGACGACCCTGCAGACCGTCCAGGCCACCACGCCGTCCAGGAGGGGCACGCCCTCGGGGCCGGTGCGCCAGGAGGTGCCGGGCCCGAAGCGGTCCGCGCCGCTGCGCGCGAAGGTGGCGGCCAGTTCCACCTGGTGCTCACCGAGGATGTGGACACCTATGTGGTCGGCCACCGAGACGGCCGGCCAACTGGAGGCGCCGGTGCCGATGCCGAACGAGAGCAGCGGCGGCTCGGCGGCGACCGAGGTGAGGGAGGTGGCGGTGAAGCCCACCGGGCCCGAGCCCTGGGCGGTGATCACCGCGACGCCGGCGGCGTGCCGGCGGAAGACGGAGCGCAGGAGGTCGGGCGAGGCGGTGCGGGGCGTGCCGAGGTCGGACGAGACCGTCATGGAGTTGTCCTTCTGCTGGGGCGGACGAGCCGGGGCGGGGCCGCCGGCGCCCGTACGGCGCCCTGCGGCGGTTACGTCGTCGTTGCTCACACGCCCGGACAGCGGGCGCTGGCGGTCCGCAGAAGGTCGACGTGGGCGCGTCCGTAGAGAAGGGTTCCTGGCCGCATCACGTCAGAGTGACGATGGGTGACCCACAGCGTCAAGGGCGGCCCGGTATCTGGGAGATCAATCACGGACCGCCGCCCCGAGCGCCGCGATGACGTCGGCCTTGCGGGGTTGGCCGGAGGCGCGGCGGACGACCGTGCCGTCGGCGTCGAGCACCAGCACCGTCGGGGTGCGCAGCACCTTCAGCTCCCGTACGAGGTCGAGGTGGGCCTCGGCGTCGATCTCCACATGGGCCACCCCCTCGACCATGCCGGCGACCTCGGCGAGGGTGCGCCGGGTGGCGCGGCAGGGCTGGCAGAAGGCGCTGGAGAACTGCAGCAGGGTGGCTCGCTCCCCCAGCGCCGCGCCGATCTCCGCGGCACCGAGCCGCGCCGTTTCGTCCCGCTTGCGCACCGACAGTCTCCCGTTGCGGCGTTGGTGCCATACGCCGAAGAGGCTCGCTGCCGCGAGCACCGCGAGGCACACCATGAGTCCGGTCATCGAGGAGTGCAGCGTTCACCGGACCGCAAAGATTCCCGGTGCTCGGCGCGGGCCGTTCCGGGGGAAGCCAGGGGCATGACGAGCGACAGGATCGACGACCGGATCGACCTACGTGGCCCCCGGTTCGGGGCGGCGCTGACGGCCGTGGTGCTGGCGGCGGTGCTGATCAGCGGGAGCGGATGGCTGCTGGCCTGCCAGGCGCTGGTCTTCGCCGTGGGGGCGGTGGCCGGGGTCCGGCGGTCGCCCTACGCCTGGCTGTTCACGGTGGCGGTACGGCCGCGGCTGCCCGCGCCGACGGCGTTCGAGGACCCGGCCCCGCCGCGCTTCGCCCAGAGTGTCGGGCTGTTCTTCGCGCTGGTGGGGCTGGCCGGCTTCGCCTCGGGGGCGCAGTGGCTGGGGCTCGCGGCCACCGCTGCGGCCCTCGCGGCGGCCTTCCTCAATGCCGCTTTCGGGTACTGCCTGGGGTGCGAAATGTACCTTCTGCTACGGCGGGCGACCGGCTGAGGCGGCCGGGTACGTGACGAGGATCTCCCGGCCGGGGTGGTCGGCGCGCTGGCCGCGGCGGCCGCAATCGGGCACGATCTCCCGAAAGCCGCAGTGACGACGGCGTAGGTTTCCGCCGGGAGAACCCTCCCCAGGCATGGAAAAAGGGGTCCTCCGGACAATGGCAGAGCTCGTCTACCCGCCCGTGATCGGTGCCGCGCGCACGCTGTTCAAGGCGCTCGACCTGAAATTCGACATCGCCGGGACGGAGAACGTTCCGCGCCGCGGCGGGGCGGTGCTGGTGAGCAATCACATCGGGTACCTGGACTTCGTCTTCGCGGGGCTCGCCGCCCGCCCGGCCAAGCGGCTGGTGCGGTTCATGGCGAAGGAGTCGGTGTTCCGGCACAAGGTGTCCGGGCCGCTGATGCGGGCGATGAAGCACATCCCGGTGGACCGCGCGCAGGGCATGCACGCCTACAAGCACGCGCTGACGGCGCTGCGTTCGGGCGAGATCATCGGGGTCTTCCCGGAGGCGACCATCTCCGAGTCGTTCACCCTGAAGTCCTTCAAGTCGGGTGCGGCGCGGCTGGCGCAGGAGGCCGGGGTGCCGCTGCTGCCGGTGGCGCTGTGGGGCACCCAGCGGCTGTGGACCAAGGGCCACAAGCGGGACCTGGGGCGGAACCACATTCCGATCACGATCCGGGTCGGCGAGCCGGTGGCGGCCGATCCGGCCGAGCAGGCGGAGAAGATCACCGACCGGCTGCGGGCCCGCGTCCAGGACCTGCTGGAGGCCGCCCAGCGCGCCTATCCCGTACGCCCCAAGGGCCCGGACGACACCTGGTGGATCCCGGCCCATCTCGGCGGTACGGCACCGGCGGCGCCCGGCGCGTAACGCGGCGCACGGGGCGGGCCGGCCGGCGCCGGTCCGCCGCTATGCGGTGCGGATCCCGCCGATCTCGACCCGGGCGCCGGGGCACGTCTTCCGAAGCGCCTCGGCCAGTTCCTCGCCCGCGGCCGCGAGGTCGTCGAGGGGCATCGGGGCCATCCGTTCCAGCAGGAACAGCGCGCTGACGGAGTCCTCGGTCAGCCGGGTGCGGACTCCCTGGCGCCAGTTCCAGCGGCGGCAGGTGACGCCCTCGTCGTCGCACCAGACGACCTCGCCGGCGTCGGGGTGCTCGATCACCTCGGCGCCGCCGGCCGCGGTCGCGAACGGCTCGTCGCCGGCCGCCCGGACCAGTCGCATACCGCCCTGGATGCGGTCCAGGTCCTCACCGCCGACGGGTATCAGGTGGGCGACGCTGATGGCGTTGTAGAGGTCGACGAGGCGGTTGATCCGCGGCAGCCCGCCGTCCGCGAGGGCGCGCCGGGCCAGCGCCTCGGCGGAGTTGCGGGTGCGCGAGGGCTTGGCACCGAAGGCGGTGTACGCGGCGCGCCAGGCGGCGAGGTGCGGGTCGTCCTGCGGGGCGCGCCCGTCGAGGCGGCGGACCAGCCGGCGGGCGGCCTCGTCCAGCAGTGCGGCGCTCGCCCCGTCGCTGGGCCCGTTCGTCAGGCCGTGGGCTTCGACGGCGAGGTGGGCGAAGCCCGGCGCCAGGGCGCGTACCTCGTCGGAGACGTACAGGGGTGTGGGCATCGGGCCGTTCCTCGCAGGTCGTGGCGGTGGCTGCCGGGGGCGTGGCCGCGTCGGCGGCCGTCCGGCGGCATTGCAGCACGAGGCGGCACGGTAAATCAAACCGTACTGTTGAGTTCATTGTGATGTACCAGGTGGTGCTGCCCACCGGGTGCCGGAAAAGGGCCGCGCCCGGCCGGAGGTCACGTCGTGACCTCCGGCCGGGCGCGGGCCCGTCGGGTCCGGCTCAGCGGGCGATTTCCTCCCGGAGCGCGGCGAGGAAGCCGTCGACGTCCTCCTCGGTGGTGTCGAACGCGCACATCCAGCGCACATCGCCGGCCTGCTCGTCCCAGAAGTAGAAGCGGTAGCGCTTCTGGAGGCGTTCGCTCACGTCGTGCGGCAGCCGGGCGAAGACCGCGTTGGACTGCACCGGGTAGAGGATCTCCACCCCGTCGATCTGCCGGACGCCGGCCGCCAGCCGCTGCGCCATGGTGTTGGTGTGCCGGGCGTTGCGCAGCCACAGGTCCTTGGCGAGCAGCGCCTCCAACTGGACGGAGACGAAGCGCATCTTGGAGGCCAGCTGCATGGAGAGCTTGCGCAGATGCTTCATCGCGCGCACCCGGTCGGGGTTGAGCACGACCACGGCCTCACCGAAGACGGCGCCGTTCTTCGTGCCGCCGTAGGAGAGGATGTCGACGCCCACGGCGTTGGTGAAGGCCCGCATGGGGACGTCCAGCGTCGCCGCGGCGTTGGCTATCCGCGAACCGTCCAGGTGGACCACCATGCCGCGCTCATGCGCGTGTTCGCAGATCGCCCGGATCTCGTCGGGGGTGTAGACCGTGCCGAGCTCCGTGCTCTGGGTGATCGAGACGACCTGCGGCATGGCGCGGTGCTCGTCGTCCCAGCCCCAGGCCTGGCGGTCGATCAGCTCGGGGGTGAGCTTGCCGTCCTCGGTGGGCACGGTGAGCAGCTTCAGCCCGCCGACCCGCTCGGGCGCCCCGCACTCGTCGACGTTGATGTGCGCCGACTCGGCGGCGATCACCGCGCCCCAGCGGTCGGTCACGGCCTGGAGGGCGACGACGTTGGCGCCGGTGCCGTTGAACACCGGGAACGCCTGTGCCCGCTGCCCGAAGTGGCTGCGGAACACCCGCTGGAGGTGCTCGGTGTAGTCGTCCTCGCCGTAGGCGACCTGGTGGCCGCCGTTGGCGAGGGCGAGCGCGGCCAGCACCTCGGGATGGGCACCGGCGTAGTTGTCGCTGGCGAAGCCGCGGACCTGCGGATCGTGGTGCTGCCGGGCGTCGGTCTTCGCTCCGGTCACGGCTCGGGGGTCAGCCACAGACGCTTTCCATTCACTTCCTGGGCGGGCCGGTCCCAGACCCCGGCGATGGCCTCGGCCAGCTCCGAGACGTCCGTGAAGCCCGCGAACTTGGCGTTCGGTCGCTCGGCGCGCATCTGGTCGTTGACGAGCGCCTTGACGACCAGGATGGCAGCCGCGGCGCGCGGTCCCTGCTCGCCCCCCGCCTTGCGGAAGCCGTCCGCCATGGCGAGCGTCCAGGCCTCGGCGGCGGCCTTGGAGGCGGCGTAGGCGGCGTTGCCCGCGGTGGGCTTGCTGGCGCCGGCCGCGCTGATCAGGAGGAAGCGGCCGTTCCCGCTGCGCTCCAGGGCGTCGTTGAAGGCGAGCGAGGTGTGCTGGACGGTGCGGATCAGGAGCCGGTGCAGGGCGTCCCAGTCCTGCAGGTCGGTCTCGGCGAACGTGGACGAGCCGCGCCAGCCGCCGACGAGGTGCACCAGACCGTCGATGCGGCCGAATTCCTTCTCCGTGCGGTCCGCCCATTCGCGGGTCTGGTCGAGGTCCAGGAGGTCGACCGTGTCCCCGATCACCGTGGCGCCGCCGTGGGCGTAACGGGCCGCGTCCACGGCCTCGGCGAGCCGTTCGGGGTTGGCGTCCGAGCCGACCACCACGGCGCCCGCCTCGGCCAGCCGCAGCAGCGTGGCCCGGCCGGCCGGACCGGCCGCTCCCGCCACCGCGATGACCGCACCCTCCAGCGGCCCGTGACCGCCCGTCGAAGTCACCATCTCCGTCGCCTCCTCGTCCTGCTCCTGGACGGCCGTGGGCCGGTTGTCACGGTCGGTGCTCATGCCGCCGCCAGCGTGTCGCTGTGGGCGGTGATGCCCTTGGTCGAGGCGATCACGGAACGCAGCTTCTTGGCGAGCGCCTCGTAGAACATGCTCAGCGGGAATTCGTCGGGGAGCACGTCGTCCACGAGCTTGCGCGGCGGCTGGTCCAGGTCGAGGGCGTCCGGACCCTTGGCCCAGACCGAGCCCGGGTGCGGGGCGAGATAGGTCGAGACGAGGTCGTACGCGGCGAACCAGTGGACCAGCTTGGGCCGGTCGATGCCGTCGCGGTAGAGCTTTTCGATCTCGCCGCACAGCTCGTTGGTGACCTTGGGTGCCCGCTCCCAGTCGATGTGCAGTGTGTTGTCCGTCCAGCGTACGACGTCGTGCTTGTGCAGGTAGGCGAAGAGTAGCTGGCCGCCCAGGCCGTCGTAGTTGCGGACCCGGTCGCCGGTGACCGGGAAGCGGAACATCCGGTCGAAGATCACCGCGAACTGCACGTCGCGGGCCTGGGAGTAGCCCTCGGCCTCCAGCTTCACGGCCTCCTTGAAGGCGGTGAGGTCACAGCGCAGCTCCTCCAGGCCGTACATCCAGAACGGCTGGCGCTGCTTGATCATGAAGGGGTCGAACGGCAGGTCGCCGTGGCTGTGGGTGCGGTCGTGGACCATGTCCCACAGGACGAACGCCTCCTGGCAGCGCTCCTGGTCGGTGAGCATCTCGCAGATGTCCTCGGGCACTTCGAGGCCGAGCGTCTCGACGGCGGCCTCGGTGACCCGGCGGAAGCGGGCGGCCTCGCGGTCGCAGAAGATGCCGCCCCAGGTGAACCGCGCGGGGGCCTCGCGCACCGCGATGGTCTCCGGGAAGAGGACCGCGGAGTTGGTGTCGTAGCCGGCGGTGAAGTCCTCGAAGGTGATGCCGCAGAAGAGGGGGTTGTCGTAGCGGGTGCGCTCCAGCTCGGCGAGCCAGTCCGGCCAGACCATGCGCAGCACCACGGCCTCGAAGTTGCGGTCCGGGTTGCCGTTCTGGGTGTACATGGGGAACAGCACCAGGTGCTGGAGGCCGTGGGCGCGCGCCTGTGCGGGCTGGAAGGCGAGCAGCGAGTCCAGGAAGTCCGGCACGCCGTAGCCGTCGTCGGCCCAGCGGCGCAGGTCGGCGACGAGCGCCTCGTGGTAGGCGGCGTCGTGCGGGAGCAGCGGGGCGAGCTCCCGGACGGCCGCTATCGCCCGCTCGACCTCGGCGCGCACGGCGTCCGCGGTCGGCGCGCCCTCGGCCGCGAGGTCGATCGAGCCGTCCTTGGCCTGCCAGGGCCGGATGGTCTCGACGGCGTCCTTGAGCACGGGCCATGCCGGGTGATCCACCACACGCTCTGCGGTCCGAGTGTCTCCCGGGACACCCACAGGCGAAAGAATTTCCGTCATGACTGCCCTCCGGCGGTAGATCGTGTTGTCAGCACACGGTAACCAGCCAAGGATCGTCCGCTCAAGTGGGGGAGCCGAAAATTATCCGGCCGACACCCCGCCCCGACCCTCATTTTTCCTGTCGTGGCCCGCTCTCGCGACACTTACTGCCCGCAGCGGCAAGGGATTTGGCACTTTCTCCGGTTGCGGCCAGTGTGGCATATGCCACACTCCCCCACCCCCGCCGGTGAACGGAGTGAGGGGTTCCGAGGCCGGCGCGGTGGGGGCCGCGTCAGCGGGACGGAGGCGCGCCCACGTGTGGGTGAGGGGGGCTGGGGCCGGATATGGCGGGTACGGGTACTGGACACACCGCGGGGTCGTTCGGCAACCGGTTTCGGGGCATCCGGGCCGTTAGGCTGAGCGCCGTTTCGCACGCCGTTGCCGACGGTCGACGGTCGACACCGGCAGTGAGCCGACAGCACTACCGAGCCGACAGAAGCGAGGCAGCCTTGTCCTTTCTCACCATCGGGCACCGCGGGATCATGGGCGTCGAGCCGGAGAACACCCTGCGCTCCTTCGTACGTGCCGAGCACGAGGGCGTCGACGTCATCGAGCTGGACCTGCATCTGAGCAAGGACGGCGCGCTGGTCGTCATGCACGACGCGGACGTGGACCGGACCACCGACGGGGCCGGGCCGATCGCCGAGCGCACCCTCGCCGAGCTGCGGGAGCTGGACGCCGGCCAGGGCGAGCGGATCCCGGTGTTCGAGGAGGTCGTGGACGCGGTCAAGGCGCCGCTGCAGGCCGAGATCAAGGACGTGGCGGCCGCGCAGGCGCTGGCCGAGGTGATGCGGGCGCGCGATCTGACCGGCCGGGTCGAGGTGATCTCGTTCCACGACGAGGCGCTGGCCGCGATCCGCACGCTGCTGCCCGGCGTGCGCACCGCGCTGGTCGGCAGCCGGTACGGCGCCGACGTCGTCGACCGCGCCCAGGCCGTCGGCGCGTACATGCTGTCGCTGAACATCCGCCGGCTCACGCTGGAGCTGGTCGAGCGGGCGCACGCCGCGCAGCTGAAGGTCGTCGCCTGGACGGTCAACACCCACGACCAGCTCCGGCTGGCCCGCGGCCTCGGTCTGGACGGGGTGGTGACCGACCTCCCGGAGATCCGGCGGGCGGTGCGCTTCACCGCCTGACGGTCCGCCGGACGGGGAAATCCGCAGTTCACGGCGGCGCAACAGGCTTCCAGCATGCGGACGTTTTCCCCGATGATCTCGACAGACGGCGGTGCGCACTGCCACTCTCCCGCCATGCGCCTCGTCAACCGCCCTCTTCGCCTGGCCACTTGCGCCGCCGTCGTGCTGCTCACCGCGGCCGTCGGCTGCGCCCCGCAGGACGAGTCCGCCGGTGGCCCGCGGGCCACCGGGCAGGGCAAGCAGAGCTGCGACCGCGGCAAACTCGCCACGGTGCGGGCCGGGAAGCTCACCGTCGGCACCGACAAGCCGGCCTACGCACCGTGGTTCCGGGACGACGACCCGGCCAGCGGCAAGGGCTTCGAATCGGCCGTCGCCTACGCCGTAGCCCGGCAGCTGGGCTACGGCAAGGGCGCGGTGGACTGGCAGACCGTGCCGTTCGCCAACGCCTTCGCGCCCGGTGAGAAGAAGTTCGACTTCGACATCAACCAGATCTCCATCAGCGCACAGCGCAAGCACGCGGTGGCGTTCTCCTCCGGCTACTACGACGTGCGCCAGGCGGTCATCGCGCTCAAGGGCTCCCGGGCCGCGCACGCCAGGAGCCTCGCCGACCTCCGGCACGTCAAGCTCGGCGCCCAGGTCGGCAGCACCAGCCTGGACGTCGTCAACGACACCATCCACCCGGACCGGACGCCCGCGGTCTTCCAGAAGAACGACTACGCGAAGACGGCCCTGAAGAACGGCCAGGTCGACGCGATCGTCACCGACCTTCCGACGGCGTTCTACATCACCTCGGCCGAGGTCCGGGACGCGAAGGTGGTGGGCCAGTTCGCGGGCACCGGCAGCACGAAGGAGCAGTTCGGGCTGGTGCTGGACAAGGAGAGCCGGATCACCGGGTGTGTGTCGGCCGCGGTCGACACGCTCCGGAAGAACGGCACGCTGGCCGCGCTGGAGAAGAAGTGGCTGACCGACGCCGTTGCCGTTCCGGTGCTCAAGTGACGTACGACAAAGGGTTGTTGAAGGTACCGGCGGGCCGCGGGGAGCCGGCCGGGGACGGCTATGTGCCGTCCGCGCGGCGGATCGAACGGGAGCGGTTCAAGCGGGCCAGGGCCCGTCGTGCGACGGCGGTCGCCGCGCTCAGCACGCTGGTCACCGCCGCCGTGCTGTTCGTCGTGATCACCGGGTCCCCGGGCTGGCCGCGCACCCGGGACACCTTCTTCAGCGCCGCCTACGCCCGCAAGGCGCTGCCCCAGGTGCTGGACGGACTGCTGCTGAACCTGCGGCTGCTGGTGGTGTGCGGGGCCGCCGTGCTGGTGCTCGGGCTGCTGCTGGCGGTGGCCCGTACGCTGCGCGGCCCGGTGTTCTTCCCGCTGCGCGCGCTGGCCACCGCGTACACCGACTTCTTCCGCGGGCTGCCGCTGATCATCTGTCTGCTGATGGTGGTGTTCGGGGTGCCGGCGCTGCGGCTGCAGGGCGTGACCACCGATCCGGTGGTGCTCGGCGGGACCGCGCTGGTGCTGACGTACTCGGCGTACGTGGCCGAGGTCTTCCGGGCCGGGATCGAGTCGGTGCACCCCTCGCAGCGGGCCGCGGCCCGGTCGCTGGGGCTCTCCAGCGGGCAGGCGCTGCGCTTCGTGGTGCTGCCGCAGGCCGTGCGGCGGGTGCTGCCGCCGCTGCTGAACGACCTGGTCTCGCTGCAGAAGGACACCGGTCTGGTGTCCATCGCCGGCGCGGTGGACGCGGTGTACGCCGCGCAGATCATCGCCGGCAAGGACTTCAACTTCACGCCGTACGTCGTGGCCGGGCTGGTCTTCGTCGCGCTGACGATCCCGATGACCCGCTTCACGGACTGGGTCACGGCCCGGACGGACCGCCGGCGCGCCCAGGGAGGGCTGGTATGAGCACGACGGACCGCACGCCGCGGCCCGCCGCCGGCGAGACCGCGGCGGCCTCCGGGGACGGCCCCGTACTGCGGCTGGAATCGGTGCGCAAGACCTACGGGCGGGACACGGTCGTGCTGCGGGACGTGGACCTGGAGGTGCCCCCGCACACCGTGACCGCGCTGATCGGCGCCTCCGGGTCGGGCAAGTCGACACTGCTGCGCTGCGCGAACCTGCTGGAGGAGATCGACGACGGGGCGATCTTCCTGGACGGCGCGGAGATCACCGATCCGCGGACCGACGCGGACGCGGTGCGGCGCCGGATCGGGGTGGTCTTCCAGGCGTACAACCTCTTCCCGCACATGACCGTGCTGGACAACATCACGCTGGCGCCGCGGCGGGTGCACGGGGTGCCGCGGGCCGAGGCGGAGGAACGGGCCCGGGAGCTGCTGGACCGGCTGGGGCTCGGCGGGCGGGCCGGTGAGTATCCCGACCGGCTCAGCGGCGGCCAGCAGCAGCGGGTCGCGATCGTCCGGGCGCTGGCCGGCCGGCCCCGGCTGCTGCTGCTCGACGAGATCACCGCGGCCCTCGACCCGGAGCTGGTCGGCGAGGTCCTCGGCGTGGTCCGCGACCTCAAGGAGGAGGGCATGACCATGGTCATCGCCACCCATGAGATGGGCTTCGCGCGGGACGTCGCCGACCAGGTGTGCTTCCTGGACGGCGGGGTGGTGCTGGAGCGCGGCGCGCCCGGGCAGGTCTTCGGGGAGCCGCGGCACGAGCGCACCCGGCAGTTCCTGCAGCGGATCATCCGGGCGGGACGGCTGTAGCGCGCCCCGCCGGGACGGTCAGCCCAGCGGCTTGACCAGCACCTCGAACTCCAGGTCGGCGCGCTGCGGGATGCCGAACCGCTCGTCGCCGTACGGGAACGGGCTGAACTCGCCGGTGCGGCGGTAGCCGCGGCGCTCGTACCAGGCGATGAGTTCGGTGCGCTGCCGGATGACGGTCATCCGCATCTCGCGCGCCGCCCAGGTCTCCCGGGCGGTCCGCTCGGCCTCGGCGAGCATGGTCCGGCCGAGGCCGCCGCCCTGGAGCGCGGGGCGCACCGCGAACATCCCGAAGTACGCGTGGTCGCCGCGGTGTTCGAGCTGGCAGCAGGCGGTCAGCGCACCCTCCCGCTCGGCGACCAGCAGCAGCCCGGTCTCGTGCCGCACCACGGCGGCGACGCCCTCCGGGTCGGTGCGCTGACCCTCCAGCAGATCGGCCTCCGTGGTCCAGCCGGCCCGGCTCGCGTCGCCCCGGTAGGCCGACTCGATGAGGTCGACGAGGCCGGGGACGTCGGCGTCGACGGCGGTACGGAAGATCAGCTCGGTGGTGGGCATGGCGGGCGGAGTCCTCTCGGGCCGGGCGGGGCGGAGCCGGGCGGCTGGCGGGTCCGAGGCTAACAAGAGGTGCGCGTGCCGCGTCAGGGCCACCGGCCGGGCGGCGTAGGGTCGCCGGCATGGTGCATGTACTGAGCAGCAGGGTGCTGTTGCGGCCGTCCGATCCGGAACGGTCGCGGGCGTTCTACGGCGAGGCGCTGGGGCTGGAGATCTACCGGGAGTTCGGCACCGGTGCCGAGCGCGGCACGGTCTACTTCCTCGGCGGCGGCTTCCTGGAGGTCTCCGGCCGCACCACGGAGCCGGCCACGGACACCCTGCGGCTGTGGCTGCAGGTGGCGGACGCCGAGGCCGCGCACCGCAAGCTGGTGGCGCGCGGGGTGGAGGTGCTGCAGCCGCCGGTGCAGGAGCCCTGGGGACTGATCGAGATGTGGATCGCCGACCCGGACGGGCACCGCATCGTGCTCACCGAGGTCCCCGCGGACCATCCGCTGCGCTACCGGCCCTGAAGGCCCCTCCCGCTCGCTCCGCGCTCCCCGTCTGCGCCCGTGCGCTCCCGTGTGCGGCCTCCCCCGCGGGCATCCTGCAGCCGACGCGTACGGGTGGCGACGGCCGCAGGGAGGCGCTTCGTGCACGCACCACCGTTGGTCGGCTGGCTGCTGGTCCTGCTGTGCGCGGGCGCCGGGGCCTACTGCCTGGCCCGGGCCGGTGGCGTACCGCCGGCGCAGCGGGCGGCGGCCCGCGGGGAAGGGGTGATGGCGCTGGGGATGGCGGTGATGGCCGTGCCGGCGTCCGTGGTGGCGCCGGCGCCGTGGTCGCCGTGGCTGTTCACCGCGGTCTTCGGGGCGGCGGCCGGGGTGGCGCTGGTACGCCGGCATCTGCACCACGCGGTGGGCGCGCTGGCGATGGTGTACATGGCGCTGGCCATGGTGTGGCCGGGCGGTCCGGCGGGCCGGCCGGGGGCCGGGCACGGCACGGCCGGGATGGACCACCTGGGCGCGATGACGCACTCCGCGCCGGGCGGGGTCCCCTTGGTCACGTCCCTGCTGCTCGGCTACTACACGGTCTATGTGATCGGCGCGGGGGTCCGGCTGGTGCCTGCGGCGGGTGCGGCGGCGGACGGGCCGGCGGTGGCCGGGGCGCCCGTTGTGGCGGGCGGGGCCGGGACGGCGGACGTGCTGCGTGCCTGCCGGGTGGCGATGGGCATCGGCATGCTGGCGATGCTGCTCATGATGTGAGCAGGGCGGCGCGCCCCCGGGCCGGTACGGCCGCCTCCCGTGCCACACCTCGCACCGGGGTGGCGTACGTCACTTCCGATGCGTGCCTGTACCAACGAGTAGTCGTGCGCTCATAGGCTGACGCCATGATGGTCCCTATCGCGCTGATGATTCTCGGCGCGCTGGCCGCGGCGACGGCGCCGCGGCTGATGGCCCGTTCGGACTGGCCCGACCGCGAACCGGTGCTCGCCCTGTGGGTGTGGCAGTGCGTGGTGGCCGGTGTTCTGCTGTGCTGCATCCTCGCGATGTCGCTGAGCGCGGCCGCCGCCTGGGAATCCGTCCGCAGCCCGGTGTTCGGCCCGGCGCCCCGGGTGGTCGTCGAGGCCTACGCCCTGCAGGCCCACGGGCCTTGGGCCGGAGTGCTGGCCCTGCTGCTCGCGGGCGGCGGCGCCTGGACGGGCCTCGCGCTGACCCGGGAGGTGCGCGACGCCCGGGCCCGCCGGCGCCGGAGCCGGGACGAGCTGCGGCTGCGCGCCCCGCTGCTGCCCGGCGAGGAGCCGGCCGGGGAGCGGCTGGTCGTCCTGGAGGGCGACCGTCCGGAGGCATGGTGGCTGCATCACTCTTCGCCCCAACTGGTCCTCACCACCTCGGCGTTGCGGCGGCTGAAGGGCCGTCAGCTCGATGCGCTGATCGCCCATGAGCAGGGCCATGTGCGGGCCCGGCACGATCTGCTGCTGCACTGCGCCTCGGCACTGGCGGCCGGCTTCCCGCAGATCCCGGTGTTCGCGGCGTTCCGCGACCAGGTGCACCGGCTGGTCGAACTGGCCGCCGACGACGTGGCCTCGCGCCGCTTCGGCCGGCTGACGATCGCCCTGGCCCTGGTCGAACTCAACGAGGACCGCGGGGTGTTCGGCCCCTGCCCGACCCAGCTCGCCGAGGTCCCGCAGCGGGTGGACCGGCTGCTCGCACCCGCCCCGCGCTTCACCCCGGGCCGCCGGCTGCGGATGACGGCCTGCGCCGTCCTGGTCCCGGCGGTACCGCTGCTGGTGACGTTCATCCCGGGGCTGAGTGCGCTGACCTGAGGGGCGGGAGCCCGGGGGCCGGGACGCGATGGCCTGAAAGACCCTGGGACGAGCCGCGCGCTGTGCGCCCGCCCGTCGCCCCGCGCGGCGTTCCGGGCCAGGATGGGGCCATGACCACGATCAAGGGTGTGCTCTTCGACTTCTCCGGGACGCTGCTGCGGATCGAGCCCGCCGAGACCTGGCTGCGGGCCGCGCTGCGGGCCACCGGGGTCGCCATGGACGAGGCGGAGCTGACCCGCCGGGCGGCCGAGCTGGAGCGGGCGGGGGCGCTGCCCGGCGGCTCCTCCCCCGTCGCGCTGCCCGACGGGCTGGCCGGGCTGTGGGAGATCCGGGACCGGGACGCCGCCCATCACCGTGCGCTGTACACCGGGTTGGCCCGTCAAGTCCCGCTCCCCGCCGAGGAGTTGTACGACGCGCTCTACGAACGCCACATGACGGCGGCGGCCTGGCGGCCCTACCCGGACGCCGCCGAGGTGCTGGCGGAGCTGCGCCGGCGAGGTGTGCCGACCGGCGTGCTGAGCAACATCGGCTGGGACCTGCGGCCGGTGTTGCGCGCGCACGGCCTGGCCCGTTATCTGGACAGCTGTGTGCTCTCGTTCGAGCACGGTCTGCAGAAGCCGGATCCGCGGCTGTTCGCGGTCGCCTGCCGGGAGCTGGGGCTGGACCCGTCGACCGTGCTGATGGTGGGCGACGACCGTACGGCGGACGGCGGGGCGACCGCTCTGGGCTGCGCCTACCTGCCGGTGGACCATCTGCCGGTGGAGCGCCGCCCGGAGGGCCTGCGGCCGGTGCTGGACCTGGTGGGGTGAGCGGCGCCCCGCCCGGGCCGGGTCAGCCGGCGGTGCGCGGGGCCAGCCACTGCTGGAGTTCGAGGAGGTTGCCCTCGGGGTCCCTGAGGTGGGCCACCCGCATCCGGTCGGTCATCGGGGCCGGGCCGTGGTCCAGGACCGCGCCGCGCCCGGTGAGCTGCGCGCAGTATCCGTCGAGGTCGTCGACGCGCAGGGCGATGACGGAGCGGTGTCCGGCCGGGGGTGCCGCGAGGTCGGCGAGGACGTGGGCGAGCTGGGCGCGGTCCTGGAGGGCGATGCCCGCGGAGCCCTGGTCGCAGGTGAACTTGGCGTACGGGCCGTCCTCCGCCTCGAACTGCGGGGTCAGGCCCAGCACGTCCCGGTAGAAGCGGTAGCAGCCGCGGAAGTCCGTGACGAGCAGGCGGATCTGGGCGAGTTCCATCCGTGCGTTCCCCGTGAGAAGTGCTGACCGGGTCGCCGTGACCGGTGTGCGCGGTCATGCAGGGCGAGGGCGACGGGGTGACGCTACCTCGCCGGGGGCCGCCGTGCCGCCGGGTTACGGCCCCTGGCCACCGCCGGTTCGGGGGGCGTGCTCGGCGGCCCATTTCCGGAGCGTGGCGAAATCGGCCGGGAGGAGTCCACCGGCCGGATCGACGCGGTGCGGGAGGGCGGGCCCCGGGTGGTGGCGGGCGATCCAGGTGAGGTCGGGCGGGCCGATCTCGTCGTCCACCCAGGCGAACGGACGGCCGGCGGCGGCCTCGACGAGATGGCGGGTCTTCCAGTGGACGCCGTCCGGGTCGCGCCGGTGCCTCTCCGGCCAGTCCAGCGCGGGGAGTTCGGGCAGGCCCAGGACGGGCGCGATCCAGGTGTTGGCCTCGGTCCGCCACGTCGTCGCCCAGACGAGCCGGAAGCCCAGTCCCATCAGCAGCGGGCCGTGGTCGGGATTGAGCCGCACCCGCAGGGCGGGGCGCGGCGGCTCCCAGCCGGTGGGCCGCATCCACCGGGTGGTGTAGCCCCGGAGCCGCCGGTGCGGTGGGGCCAGCCAGGGGTTGAGCGGGCCGTCGACGTCGAGGAAGAGGAGGGGCAGGGTGGCGTCCACGGGGTGATGATGCCGCGGACGGCGCCGGACCAATCCGTTCCGGTACGGCGCCGCCCCGGCCGGGCGGGATGCCGGCCGGGGCGGTACGGGGCCGTGGGGCCCGCAGCGGCCGGGTCAGCCGAGCGAGGCGATGGCCTGGTTGAAGGTCTGCGACGGGCGCATGACCGCCGCGGCCTTCTCCGGGTCGGGCTGGTAGTAGCCGCCGATGTCGGCCGGCGAGCCCTGCACCGCGATCAGCTCGTCGACGATGGTCTTCTCCTGCTCGGCGAGGGTCGCCGCCAGGCCCTTGAACGCCTCGGCGAGCTGGGCGTCCTCGGTCTGCTTGGCCAGCTCCTGGGCCCAGTAGAGCGCCAGGTAGAAGTGGCTGCCGCGGTTGTCGATACCGCCGAGGCGGCGGCTGGGCGACTTGTTCTCGCCCAGGAAGGAGCCGGTCGCCCGGTCGAGGGTGTCGGCGAGCACCTGGGCGCGCGCGTTGCCCGTCTTCTGGGCGAGGTGCTCGAAGCTGACCGCGAGCGCGAGGAACTCGCCCAGGCTGTCCCAGCGCAGGTAGTTCTCCTTGACCAGCTGCTGGACGTGCTTGGGCGCGGAGCCGCCGGCGCCGGTCTCGAACAGGCCGCCGCCGTTCATCAGCGGGACGACCGAGAGCATCTTGGCGCTGGTGCCCAGCTCCAGGATCGGGAACAGGTCGGTCAGGTAGTCACGCAGGACGTTGCCGGTGACCGAGATGGTGTTCTCACCGCGGCGGATGCGGTCGAGCGAGAACTTGATCGCGTGGACCGGCGCCATGATCTCGATCTGCAGGCCCTCGGTGTCGTGCTCGGTGAGGTACTGCTTGACCTTCTGGATCAGCTGCGCGTCGTGGGCGCGCTCGGCGTCGAGCCAGAAGACGGCCGGGTCGCCGGTCGCGCGGGCGCGGCTGACGGCGAGCTTGACCCAGTCACGGATCGGGTCGTCCTTGGTCTGGCACATCCGGAAGATGTCGCCGGCGCTGACGACCTGCTCCAGGACGGCGTTGCCGGCCGCGTCGAGGACCCGCACGGTGCCCGTGGTGGGGATCTCGAAGGTCTTGTCGTGGCTGCCGTACTCCTCGGCCTTCTGCGCCATCAGGCCGACGTTGGGCACCGAGCCCATGGTCGACGGGTCGAAGGCGCCGTGCGCGCGGCAGTCGTCGATGACGACCTGGTAGATACCGGCGTAGCTGCTGTCCGGGAGGACCGCGAGGGTGTCGTGCTCCTGGCCGTCCGGGCCCCACATGTGGCCGGAGGTGCGGATCATGGCCGGCATGGAGGCGTCGACGATGACGTCGCTGGGGACGTGCAGGTTGGTGATGCCGCGGTCGGAGTCGACCATGGCGAGCTCCGGGCCCTCTGCGAGCTCCGCGTCGAAGGACGCCTTGATCTCGGGGCCCTCGGGCAGCGACTCCAGGCCCTTGTAGATGCCGCCGAGGCCGTCGTTCGGGGTGAGGCCGGCGGTGGCGAGGACCTCACCGTACTTGGCGAAGGTCTTCGGGAAGAAGGCGCGGACCACGTGGCCGAAGACGATCGGGTCGGAGACCTTCATCATCGTGGCCTTGAGGTGCACGGAGAACAGCACGCCGTCGGCCTTGGCACGGGCGACCTGGGCGGTGAGGAACTCACGCAGCGCGGCGACCCGCATGACGGAGGCGTCGACGACCTCGCCGGCCAGGACCGGTACCGACTCACGCAGGACGGTGGTGGAGCCGTCGTCACCGGAGAGCTCGATCCGCAGCGAACCGGCCTCGCCGACCACCGCGGACTTCTCGGTGGAGCGGAAGTCGTCGTTGGTCATGTGGGCGACATTGGTCTTCGAGCCCGCCGTCCACTCACCCATGCGGTGCGGGTTGGCCTTGGCGTAGTTCTTCACCGAGGCGGGGGCGCGGCGGTCGGAGTTGCCCTCGCGCAGGACCGGGTTGACGGCGCTGCCCTTGACCTTGTCGTAGCGGGCGCGGATGTCGCGCTCCTCGTCGGTCTTCGGGTCGTCCGGGTAGTCCGGGAGCGCGTAGCCCTGCTCCTGCAGCTCGGCGATCGCGGCCTTCAGCTGCGGGATCGAGGCCGAGATGTTGGGCAGCTTGATGATGTTGGCCTCGGGCGTCTTCGCCAGCCGGCCGAGCTCGGCGAGGGCGTCCTCGATGCGCTGGCCCTCCTGGAGACGCTCGGGGAAGCTCGCGATGATGCGACCGGCCAGGGAGATGTCACGGGTCTCCACGTTGACGCCGGCCTGCGACGCGTAGGCCTGGATCACAGGCAGGAAGGAATACGTCGCGAGGGCGGGGGCCTCGTCAGTGTGGGTGTAAATGATGGTCGAGTCAGTCACCGGGTGCTCCGCTCCACGTCTGCAACATTGCTCGACATCAAGATATCTCGTGACGGCCTTCCCCTCGACAGGACCCTTCCACTGCGTTCGGCTTTCCTCCCACGTAGCTGGCTGCGGCGCCGCGGGTCGTCTCGCCGTTGCGCCTGGCTCTCCTCCCACGTACCTGGCTGCCCCGCCGTCGGGGTTGCTCGCCGTTGCGCTTGGCTTTCCTCCCACGTACCTAGCTGTCCCGCCGTCGGGGTTGCTCCGTTGCGCTTGCGGCGCCCCGCAGGTAGCTGGCTGTCCCGCCGCGGGGCTTGTTCGCCGTTGCGCGCTTTGCGGCGCCCCGCAGGTACCTGTCTTTCCCGCCGCGGGGCTTGCTCGCCGTTGCGCCTGGCGGCGGGCGTGGTGTTTTCGGGTGCGGTGCCGGCCCTCCAGACTTCGTCCTCCGGTCCCGCCCCTCCCGTGGGTGGGGGGTGAGCTGGGTGGGGGCGAGCGTCGTCTCAGAAGTACCTCACGTCGTGGGCAGCGGGAATACCTCCCCCGCCCGTCGAGTTGAGGCCCTGCAGGGGGCGCTCGTAACCCTTAAGGGATCTGTTCGACCGTCCCCTACGGGTCCCCAGGACCCCTTGTATTCCCAACGCCCACCCCCACCCAGCTTCTTCCCCTCCCCAACGGGAGGGGACGGGCCGGAGGGGCCGGTTGTGTGGACGTAAAGCGACAGCAGTCCACACAACCC
>NZ_JBEZMM010000009.1:0-207248 GCF_040652715.1 Streptomyces sp. NPDC048196
GGGCCGGTTGTGTGGACGTAAAGCGACAGCAGTCCACACAACCGGCCCCGGAGGCCCGTCACCGCACCCGACACCACCCAGCCCGCCGCAGGCGCAACGGCGAGCAATCCCAGCGGCGGGGAAGACGGGTGCGTGCGGGGCGCCGCAAAGCGCGCAACGGCGAGCGAGCCCCGCGGCGCAGCAGACAGCCACGTGCGGGGCGCCGCAAAGCGCAACGGCGAGACCAGCCGCGGCGGATCAGACGGGTACGTGCGGCGGCACCGCAAAGCGCAACGGCGGGACAGACGGGTACGTACGCGGACCACAAAGCGGCAATATGGGACAATTGCCGCGGCGAGCGCCCCGGGCCGCTAGGTGAGGAGAAGAACCATGGCACGTGCAGTGGGTATCGACCTCGGTACGACGAACTCGGTGGTCAGTGTGCTGGAGGGCGGCGAGCCCACGGTGATCACCAACGCCGAGGGGGCCCGCACGACCCCGTCGGTGGTGGGGTTCGCCAAGGGCGGTGAGGTACTGGTCGGGGAGATCGCCAAGCGGCAGGCCGTGACCAACATCGACCGCACCGCGCGGTCGGTCAAGCGCCACATGGGCGAGTCGGACTGGCGCTTCCCCGCCAGCGGCGACATCGACGGCAAGCGGTACACCGCCCAGGAGATCTCCGCGCGGGTGCTGCAGAAGCTCAAGCGCGATGCCGAGGACTACCTGGGCGAGGACGTGACGGACGCCGTCGTCACCGTTCCGGCCTACTTCAACGACGCGCAGCGCACCGCCACGAAGGAGGCCGGGGAGATCGCCGGCCTGCGGGTGCTGCGGATCGTCAACGAGCCGACCGCCGCGGCGCTGGCGTACGGCCTGGACAAGGAGAACGACCAGACGATCCTGGTCTTCGACCTCGGCGGTGGCACCTTCGACGTCTCGCTGCTGGAGATCGGCGAGGGCGTGGTCGAGGTCAAGGCCACCAACGGCGACACCCATCTGGGCGGTGACGACTGGGACCAGCGGATCGTCGACCACCTGGCCAAGCAGTTCAAGAACGCGTACGGCATCGACCTGTCGAACGACAAGATGGCCACCCAGCGGCTGCGGGAGGCCGCGGAGAAGGCGAAGATCGAGCTGTCGGCGGCCACCGAGACGACGGTCAACCTGCCGTATCTGAGCGCCTCGGCGGAGGGCCCGCTGCACCTGGACGAGAAGCTCACCCGCTCGCAGTTCCAGCAGCTGACCGCGGACCTCCTGGAGCGCTGCAAGACGCCGTTCCACAACGCGGTGAAGGACGCCGGGATCAAGCTCTCGGACATCAACCATGTGATCCTGGTCGGCGGTTCGACCCGGATGCCCGCGGTGACGGAGCTGGTCAAGGAGCTCACGGGCAAGGACCCGCACAAGGGCGTGAACCCGGACGAGGTCGTGGCGGTGGGGGCCGCCCTGCAGGCCGGTGTCCTCAAGGGTGAGGTCAAGGACGTCCTGCTCCTCGACGTCACCCCGCTGTCCCTGGGCATCGAGACCAAGGGCGGCATCATGACCAAGCTCATCGAGCGGAACACGACGATCCCGACCAAGCGCTCGGAGATCTTCACCACCGCCGAGGACAACCAGGCGTCCGTGCAGATCCAGGTCTACCAGGGCGAGCGCGAGATCGCGGCGTACAACAAGAAGCTCGGGATGTTCCAGCTCACCGGCCTGCCGCCGGCCCCGCGCGGGGTGCCGCAGATCGAGGTCTCCTTCGACATCGACGCCAACGGCATCATGCATGTGACCGCGAAGGACCTGGGCACGGGCAAGGAGCAGAAGATGACCGTCACCGGCGGCTCCTCGCTGCCGAAGGACGACATCGACCAGATGGTGCGCGACGCCGAACGGCACGCCGAGGAGGACCGGCAGCGCCGCGAGGCCGCGGAGACCCGCAACCAGGGCGAGCAGCTCGTCTACCAGACCGAGAAGTTCCTCAAGGACAACGAGAACAAGGTCCCCGGTGAGATCAAGACCGAGGTCGAGACCGCCGTCGGTGAGCTGAAGGAGAAGCTCAAGACCGAGGACACCGCGGAGATCCGCACCGCCACCGAGAAGGTCGCGGCCGTCTCCCAGAAGCTCGGCCAAGCCATGTACGCCGACGCCCAGGCCGCACAGGCCGCCGCGGGTGGCGGCGGTGGCGCCGGGGGCGGCGCGGGTGAGCAGGGCAAGTCCGACGCCGCCGACGATGTCGTCGATGCCGAGATCGTCGACGACGACAAGCGGGAGGGAGGCACGCCATGAGCCGCCCGACCCGGCTCCGCGGCACGGCCCGGCCGCCGCTGGCCATCGTCGGGAGCGGCGCGGACCGGCCGGAGCTCGGACGGCGCGGGCAGCAGGCCGGCTCCGGGAACGAGGCCGGTTCCCCGCCGCCCCGTACCGAGCGGAGCGACCGGGACACCGGTCCCCCGCCGTCCCGCGTGTCCGAAGAGGCCGGTACGTCCGCCCAGGAGGCCGTGCTCCGCGCCGAGCTGCGGCAGCGCACCGCCGAACTGCAGGAGCGCACGGCCGATCTGCAGCGCCTCAAGGCCGAGTACGACAACTACCGCAAGCGGGTGCACCGGGACCGGCTGGCGGTCGGTGAGATCGCCGTGGTCAACGTGCTGGGCCGGTTGCTGCCCGTGCTCGACGCCGTCGAGGAGGCGGCCGGGCAGGGCGAGGTCACGGGTGGTTTCGGGCGGGTCGCCCGGGCGCTGGTGGCCGAACTGACCGCGCTGGGCCTGATCTCCTTCGGCAGCGTGGGCGACGCCTTCGATCCGGAGATCCACGAGGCCGTCACCTTCACGGCCATGAGCCGTCCCGAGAGCCCCTCGGGTGCCGTGTGCACGGCGGTGCTGCGGCAGGGTTACCGCGTCGGTGAGCATCTGCTGCGTCCCGCGCAGGTGTCGGTCACGGGCGATCCGCCCGCGGCTCCGGCCCGTCCGTCCTGGTGAGGGCGATGAGGGCGACGTCGTCGCCGAGGGTTCCGCCGACGTATGCCAGCAGGTCGTCGCGGAGGTGTGCCACCAGTGCGCCCGGGTCCCGCTCCGTGCAGCGGGCGACGCGGTCCGTCAGCCGGTAGAACGCGCCGGTCGCGTCCCGGGCCTCGATCACCCCGTCCGTGTACAGCAGGAGCAGATCGCCGGGGGCGAAGCCGAACGTCTCGACCTGGTAGTCGCCCTCCGGCGGGGCGCCGATTCCCAGGGGCAGCGCGGGGTCCCGGACCTCCAGGGGGCGGACCTTGCCCTCCCGCACCAGGAGCGGCGGCGGGTGCCCGCAGTTCACCATCGTGAGGAACGGCTCGTCGTGGTGGACGTCCAGCACGACCGCGGTCACGAAGGACTCGGTGGGCTCGGGATCGGCGGCGGTGCGGTGCGCGGTGTTCCAGTGCACGGAGTTCCCCAGGTGGGCCGCCATGCCCGGCAGGGAGAGGTTGCGGTAGGCGGAGCCCTGGAAGGCGCCGATCAGCACCGCCGCCTCCCCGATGGCGGACAGGCCCTTGCCGCGGACGTCGCCGACGACGAGCCGGGTGGCCCCCGGGGTGGGCGCCACCGCGTACAGGTCGCCGCCGATCAGCGCTTCGGCGTCGGCGGCGAGGTAGGTGGCTGCGATCCGCAGCGGGCCGATGCGTTCGGGCAGCGGCCGCACCAGGACCTGCTGCGCCGCGACGGCCACGGACTGCACCTGGCTGAACCGCCGCTGGTGCCGGTCCTGGACGTACCGGAAGACGGTGACGAGCACGGAGATCACCAGCAGGGCGGCGACCTGTGCCTGGTGATTGGGGGTCATCAGACCGCCGTGCAGCATGCCGACGAGGAGCTGGGCCGCCACCGCGAGGGCGCCGACCGCGGCGGTGAGGCCGGGCCCGGCGAAGGAGGCGGTGATCGCGGGCGCGGCGACCAGGAACGGGCCGAGGTGGATGCTCGTCGGGGAGTTGATGTCCACCACGGTCACGGACACGATGATCGCCAGCGGGACGATCAGCAGGCCGGGGCTCCGCCGCCGGAAGCCGGCGGGCGGGTCAGGACCGTGCCGGAGGCGCATAACTCCTCTTTACACCCCTGTCGCCGGCCATGCCGGGCAACGGGACGGACCCCGGGACCGTGGGTCCCGGGGTCCTGGCCGACGCGGTGCCGCGCCGGCTCCGCAGGTCTGCCGCGACGTCTCAGACGTCGCTGGTCTGCACGGTGGCGAGACCGGCCAGCTGCCCGGTGGGCAGGGCGGGGACGAGCGACTGGGCGGTGCCGACGACGTCGCCGATGGCCACCGAGCCACCGTGGCCGGCCACCTCGGCACCGGCGCTGGCGAGACCACCGGAAATGTTGTCCAGCTCGCTGTCGGCAATCTCGCAGGTCTCGACGATGTCACGCATGACGTGCCCTTCCTTCATTACTTCTCAATTTTCCTGGCGGACGCCGCGCGGAATTCATGCACTCCACATGCAAGAAAAATTACGCACGGTCCGGCGGCAGCGAGTTCACCGCCCGATAATCCGGGCCGCGGTGATCAACCTCCCGCACCGGAAGGATGCAATCACGCCGACGAAGCGTCAGGCAACCTGCCACCCATTTTCCTTTCCGGATGTTCACGTTCGCCCTCACAACCCCGCTGAAGTGCAGCTTTGTCAGTCACGGGGTGACGAATCCAACGAACCACACACCGATGGAAGCAACGTCCCGGCCATTGCGAAAAGGCGCCGCACCCCTGGAAAAGGCATCGCACCCGGCCGCGACTGGACATATCTGCATTTACGTTTCGAGGGGGGATGCGGGGGCCGGGATGACCAGAGATGTCGGGATGTATGACCCGACGGCACACGCAATTGGCCAGGCCGGACGAAATCGGCACTTCAGGCGTCCGGGGCGATTACCGGACCTCGAAGCCCGGCAGCCCCTCGGGTTCCTCCTCCGTCACCGACACCGCGTCGACGACCGCCGCGGGCGGCCCCTGGTGCGCCCACTCCACCAGCTGCTGCACGCTCTCCGGATCGCCCTCGAACACGGCCTCCACGCTTCCGTCCCGAACGTTTCGCACCCAGCCGGACACGCCCCGCGCCTCGGCAGTGCGCCGGCAGGTGTCGCGGAAGAACACGCCCTGCACGGTCCCGGAGACCACCACCCGCCTGCGGATCATCCGTCCTCACCTCGCCTCATGGCTTCCCTCTCGTCACGTCTGCCCGCTCGTCGGGGCTGCTCCGTCGTCAGGTCTGTCCCTCGTGCCCGGACGGCGTACGGCTGACCGTGCGCCCGGTGGCCGCCACCGCCCGCGCGAACACGCTCGCGTCGTGCACGGCCGCGGCGCCCGGGTCGTTGTTGAAGTACGCGTACACGTCGGCCCGGTCCGGCCAGGTGTCGGCGATCCGGCGCGCCCAGGTGGCGAGCGCCTTCCTCCCGTAACGCGGCCAGGGTGCCGCGCGGCCCTCGTGGAACCGCACATAGCCCCAGTCGGCGGTCCGCCACAGCGGTGCCACCGGACGGGACCCCCGGTCGGCCCAGCACAGCGCCGCGCCCCGACGCTCCAGCACCTCCCGGACCTCCTCGGTCCACCACGAGTCGTGCCGGGGCTCGACGGCCACCCGCGTACCGGCCGGGAAGCAGTCGAGGCAGGCGTCCAGCAGCCCGGCGTCCCGCCGCAGCGTGGGCGGCAGCTGGAGCAGTACGGGCCCGAGCCGCGGTCCCAGGGCGGCGGCCCGTGACATCAGCCGGTCCACCGGCTCCTCCGGGGTGCGCAGCCGCTTGATGTGGGTCAGATAGCGGCTCGCTTTGACGGCCATCACGAAGCCGTCCGGGGTCCGGTCCCGCCAGGCGGCGAAGGTCTTCTCCTCGGGCAGCCGGTAGAAGGCCGCATTGCTCTCGACGGTCGCGAACCCGCGCGCGTACTCCTCCAGCCACAGCCGCTGCGGCCGGTCCGGCGGGTAGAGGACACCGCGCCAGTCCTTGTACTGCCAGCCGGAGGTTCCGAGGAGGACGGTCATGTCCGGATGCCTGCCCGCTGGTGCGCGCGCCCTATCAGGCACCCTCCGGCACCATCAGGGCGCCATCGGCGCCACGGCCGCCCCACGGCTCCCGCCCGCGCCGGGACGCCCTTGCGGAGGCGTGCGGTGACGGTCAGTGTGGGGCCCGTGACTTCCTTCGTCCTGCCCCACGCCCTGCACGGCAAGGGTCCGCACAAGGTGATCGCCGTCCACGGGTGGTTCGCCGACCGGTCCGCGTTCGCGCCGCTCCTCCCCGACCTCGACCGCGCCGCCTTCCAGTACGCACTGGTCGACCTCCGTGGCTACGGCGAGGCGCAGGACGCGGCCGGTGCGTACACCACGGCGGAGGGCGCGGCCGATGTGCTGGCGCTCGCCGACCGGCTGGGCTGGGACCGGTTCTCGGTGATCGGCCATTCGATGGGCGGCAGCGTCGTCCAGCGGGTGCTGGCCGCGGCTCCGGCGCGCGTCCGGCGGCTGGTCGGCATCTCGCCGGTGCCCGCCTCCGGGTTTCCGCTGCCCCCGGACCAGTGGGCACTGTTCGCCTCGGCGGCGCACGCCCCGGACAGCCGGCGGGCCATCATCGACCTCACGTCCGGCGGCCGGCGCCCCGACGCCTGGCTGGACCGGATGGTGCGGCGGTCACTGGAGCGCAGCAATCCGACGGCGTTCCGTACCTGGCTGGACTCCTGGGCCGGTGAGGGCTTCGCCGACGACGTCGAGGGTTCGCCGGTGCCGGCGCTGGCGGTGACCGGCTCCCTGGACCCCGCGCTCACCGCCGAACTGACCCGCCGGACGTGGCTGCGGTGGTACGCCAACAGCCAGCTGATCGAGCTGTCGGCGGCCGGGCACTACGCGATGGACGAGACGCCGCTGGAGCTGATCCGCGCCGTCGAGGACTTCCTGCGCGCGGACGGCGACGGGGACGGAGATGGGGACAGGGACGGGGACAGGGGCCGCGGTGTCCGGGCCGCCGACGTGCCGGAGGCGGGATGACGTCTCCGGCGGCCGACGCTCCCGGGATACCCGACGTCTTCGACCCCCGCGGCTATGCCCAGGGGCTGCCGCACTCCGCCTACCGGCTGCTGCGCGACCGGCACCCGGTGGTCTGGCAGGAGGAGCACGAGGTACTCGGCTGGCCCGCCGGGCCCGGGTTCTGGGCGGTCACCCGGCATGCCGACGTCGTCCGGGTCCTGAAGGACGCCCGCACCTTCTCGTCGTACCTGGGGGCCACCCAGATCCGCGATCCGACCCCCGCCGACCTGCCGTTCATCCGGCGCATGATGCTCAATCAGGATCCCCCGTTGCACGGTCGTTTGCGTCGGCTGGTCGGTCGGGCCTTCACCCGCGGCCGGATCGACCGCTTCGAGACGGCGGTGCGCGACCGGGCCCGCGGCCTGCTGACCGCGGCGCTCGACACCGCGCGCGCCGGAAGCGGTGTGGTCGACCTGGTCACCACCGTCACCGACGATTACGCGCTGCTCAACCTCGCCGACGTGCTCGGGGTGCCGCCCGGTGAACGCGGGCTGCTGCTGGACTGGACCCGGCGGGTCATCGGCTACCAGGACCCGGACGAATCCGGCCCGCCGGCATCCGGTCCGGACGGCCGTCCGGCCGACCCGCGCTCGCCGGCGATGCTGCAGGACATGTTCGCGTTCGCGCGGGAGCTGGCCGCCCACAAGCGGCGGCACCCCGGCGACGACGTGCTGACGGTCCTCGCCACGGACCGCCAACTGGCCACGCCCGAGCTGGAGATGTTCTTCTTCCTGCTGACCATCGCGGGGAACGACACGGTACGCAGCGCGGCACCGGGCGGCCTGCTGGCCCTGGCCCGGCATCCGGACGCCTACCGCGCGCTGCGTGCCGGTGCCGTGGCGACGTCCTCGTGCGTGGAGGAGCTGCTGCGCTGGCACCCGCCGGTGCTCAGTTTCCGCCGTACCGCGGTATGCGACACGGAAATTGCCGGCCGCCCGGTCCGTGCCGGTGACAAGGTGGTCGTCTTCCACGGCTCGGCCAACTACGACGAGCGGGTGTTCGCCGCTCCGCACCGCCTGGACCTCGCCCGTACGCCCAACCCCCATGTCTCCTTCGGTGACGGCCCGCACGTCTGCCTGGGCGCCCATCTCGCCCGGCTGCAGCTGCGGGTGCTCTACGAGGAGACCCGAGACCTGCTGCCGGTCCTGGAACTCGCGGGCCCGCCACGGCACTTGGTGTCGAATTTCATCCACGGTCTCAAGTCCCTGCCGCTGCGGATCCGCCCTCCCGACGGGGATCCCCGGCCGGGCTGAGCGCGGCGAGTTCGGGGAGTCTGGCGGCGGTCGCCGCGTCGGCGGGCAGGCAGGAGACCAGGGTGACGCCCGGCGCGTCCACGGCCGCGAGCTTGACGTAGTCGAAGGTCAGCCGGCCCAGTGACGGATGGTCGAACTCCCTGCGCGCCGGCCGGAAGTCCGCCACGTCATGGGTGGCCCACCAGGTCTTGAACTCCGCGCTGCGGGCGCACAGTTCGCCGGTCAGCCGGCGGAACTCCGGGTCGTCGGGATGCCGGTCGGCGCTGGCGCGGTACTGCTCCAGCAGGGCCCTGGCCTGGCCGTCCCAGTCGGCCAGGAGCGTACGGATCCTGGGCCGGGTGAACACCAGGCGCATCAGGTTGCGTTCGGAGGCGTCCCAGTGGGCCGGGTCGCCGATGAGACCGGCCTCGGCGCGGTTCCAGGCCAGCAGGTCCCAGTTGGGTGCGAGCAGGTACGCGGGGTGCGGGTCGAGCGCGTCCACCAGGCGCTGCAGTTCCGGCCCGCCGGGGTGGTCGCCGGCCGGCTCGGGCAGCGGCTGCCCGGCCAGGGCGAACAGGTGGCGCGTCTCGGCGGGGGACAGCCGCAGCGCCCGGGCCAGGCTGTGCAGCACCTGACGGCTCACGCTGATGTCCCTGGCCTGTTCGAGCCAGGTGTACCAGGTGACGCTGACGCCCGAGAGGACGGCGACCTCCTCGCGGCGCAGCCCGGGGGTACGGCGGCGAGGGCCGGCCGGGAGTCCGGCGTCGGCGGGCGGGACCCGTTCGCGTCGCGAGCGGAGGAACTCCGCCAGCACCCGGCGCCGTTCCCGGTCGGCCATCGATCCCTCTCCCCCGCGCACCGTGCCGTGCGCCCACCGCTGCCCGTACCGCGGCCCGGGGCGGCGAAGCCCTGAGGGGGGCGTTCGGCCGACACCGGTACCGCTGCCACCAGGATAATTCGCCTCTGTATGGCTCCCGCGGCCCGGGCCAGGGTCGCAGGTATGACTCCTCTCCGAGCGCCGGCCGATCCGGCACCGACCTCGCCCGCCGCCGCTGCCCCGCACACCGCGGCGGCCGGCCCGCCCGCTCCGTGGCGGGCCCTGTCCGTCGTCCTCACCGGCGTCTTCATGGCCGTGCTCGACACCTTCATCGTGCTGGTGGCGGCGCCCGCCATCCAGGACGATCTGCGTGCCTCGGACGCCGATGTGCAGCTGATCCTGGCGGGCTATCAACTCACCTACGCCGTCGCGCTGATCACCGGTGCCCGCCTCGGCGACCGGTTCGGCCGCAAGCGCTGTTTCCTCCTCGGGATGGGCGTCTTCACCCTGGCGTCGGTGGGCTGCGCGGCCGCGCCCGGGGCCGGCGCGCTGATCGCGGCCCGGCTCGTCCAGGGGCTCGGGGCCGCGGTGATGTTCCCGCAGGTGTTCTCGACGATCCAGGTGCTGCTGCCGCCCGAGCGACGGGCCCGGGCCTTCGGTGTGCTGGGGGCGGTGATCGGCACGGCGGGGGTGGCCGGCCAGCTGCTGGGCGGAGTCCTGCTCTCCGCGAACCTGTTCGGCGCGTCCTGGCGGCCGATCTTCTGGGTCAACGTTCCCGTCGGGCTGCTGACGCTGGCCCTCGCCGCGGCCCTCCTGCCCGAGTCGCGGGCGCCCGAGGGCCGCCGGCTGGACCTGGCGGGCGTGGCGGTGCTGACCGTGGCGCTGTTCCTCCTGGTCGTGCCCCTGGTGGAGGGCCGGGAGGCCGGCTGGCCCGCCTGGACGTGGGTCAGCCTGGCCGCGGGTGTGCTCGCCCTGCTCGGCTTCGGCGTCGTGGAACGCCGGGTCGAGGCGCGCGGCCGGTCCCCGCTGGTACGGCCGGGGCTGCTGCGTGAGCGGGCCTTCGCGATCGGGATGGTGCTGGTCCTCCTGGCGTACTTCGGGATCAACTCCTTCTTCCTGGTGCTGTCCGTGACCGTGCAGGACGGGCTGGGGCTGGACGCGCTGGGCGCCGGGGTGTTCTACCTGCCGTTCGCCGCGGGCTTCTTCACCGGGAGCCTGGCGGCGGGGCGCCTGGCGCGGTACGGGAAGCGGCTGCTGCAGGCCGGGGCGCTGGTCCTCGGGCTCGGGCACGCGGTGTCGCTCGGTGTCGTCGGGCTCGCCGGCCAGACGCTGACGGCCCGGTCGCTGGCGCTGCCGCTGCTCGTCGTGGGCCTGGGGAACGGGGTCCTGGTCACGCCGCTGCTCAACGCCGTGCTCGCCCGCATCCGGCCGGCGGAGATCGGGATGGCCTCCGGTGTGCTCTCCACCGGCCAGCAGATCGGCGGCTCGGTGGGGGTCGCGCTGGTCGGCGTCCTGTTCTACGGGACGCTGGGCCACGCCGCACGCCACGACGTCGGCGCCTACGGCCACGCCCTGATGGCGGCGCTGCTCTTCGACCTCGCGCTGGCCGTCGCCCTCTCGCTGCTCCTGCGGGCCCTGCCGGACCCGGCGCCGGACGGCCCGTGAGCGGCGTCGTGCGGGGTCAGTGCGTGGCGAGGCGGGCGGACACGCAGGGGTCCTCGCTGCGGTAGCCGAGGCGGGTGTAGAGCCGGTCGGCGGGCGCGTTGTCGGCGAGCTGCCACAGCGTGCAGAAGCCGTGCCGACGCACCGCGTACCGGGTCAGCCATGCGGTCAGCGCCGCACCGAGGCCCTGGCCGCGCTGCGCGGCGTCGGTGGCGACGGAGGCCATGAGCGGGGCGCCGGTGTCCCGCAGGCTGCTCAGGGCGCCGCAGGCCACGAGGTTCCCGTCCGCGTCGCGGATGCCCGCCCACAGGCTGACGGCGGAGGAGCCGGGTCCGGTGGAGTGGGCCGGGCTGTGCACCCCGAGGAAGGCGAGCAGTTCGTCGTGGTGGGTCTCGTCGAGGACGACCACCCGCTCCTCCGCGCGCTGGACGGGCGGTTCGTGCAGCGTCCAGCGGAAGACCCACTCGACGACGTCGGTCACCGGGAGGTGGCGGCCGACCAGGGCCTGGGTGCCGCGCGGGCCGGTGAACTCCCGCACCCGGTCGGGCAGGCCCAGCGCGGCGCGCAGCACCAGTCCGGCCGCGGCCTGTGGTCCGCCGACGCTCCACACATGCCCGCGGGTGTCGTCGAGCCAGGCCACGGCGCCGTCGCCGGACCAGCCGGGCCGGCCGGCCGGTCGCTGCCGCGCGGCGCCGAAACGCAGCAGCGCGGAACGGCGTTCCAGGCCCTGGTCGAAGAGATCGGTGGCCCGGGGGACGAGGGTCGTTGCCAGCATCGCTCTCAGGGGGACGTACGGACACGGGAAGGCGGCGGCGCCGCTGCCGCGCGCGGGGCGCGGTCGGAACCGTCCGGGAAGGTGGGGGGAGCCCGGCGGCGGCAGCGCACGGGGGCGGGCCCGGCCGACCGGACGGCCCACTGTTGCACACCGCCCCGGGCCGGACGCAAATCCACCTCCGCGCCGGGCCGCGGCCGGTCAGCGCAGGGCCAGTTCCGCCCAGATGATCTTGCCTTCGGCGGTGTAACGGGTGCCCCAGCGCCCTGCCATGCGGGCGACGAGGAAGAGCCCGCGGCCGCCCTCGTCCTCGCCCGCGGCGAACCGGAGATGCGGCGCGGTGCTGCTGGTGTCGGAGACCTCGCAGATCAGCGTGCGGTCGTACAGCAGGCGGACGCCGATCGGGCCGGAGGCGTAGACGATGGCGTTGGTGACCAGCTCGCTGAGGATGAGCTCGGTGGTGAAGACCTCCTCCTCCAGGCCCCACTCCAGCAGCTGCCGGGTGAGGTTCGCCCGGGCCTCGGCGACGGCCGCGGGTTCGGCGGGGACCTCCCACTCGGCGATCCGGTCGGGCGGCAGCAGGCGGGTGCGCGCCACGAGGAGAGCGATGTCGTCGCGCTGCCGGTCGGGGAGGAGGGCGCCGAGCACGGCCTCGCAGGTCTCCTGCGGCGTCCGGTCGCGGTGCGCCAGGGCCGTGGCGAGCTGGTGCATGCCGGTGTCGATGTCGTGGTTGCGGTCCTCCACCAGGCCGTCGGTGTAGAGGACCAGGTTGCTGCCCTCGGGCAGCAGCAGCTCCACCGATTCGAAGGGCAGGCCGCCGACGCCGAGCGGTGGGCTGGCCGGGAGGTCCGGGTAGGCGACGGTGCCGTCCGGGTGGACGAGGGCCGGCGGGAGGTGGCCGGCCCGGGCCAGTGCGCAGCGGCCGGAGGACGGGTCGTAGATCGCGTAGAGGCAGGTGGCGCCGGCGACCGTGGCCTCGTCGTTCGCCGCGATGGCCTCCTCGTCGATGCGGTTGACCAGCTCGTCCAGGAAGCCGAGGAGTTCATCGGGCGGCAGGTCGAGGGTGGAGAAGTTCTGCACCGCGGTACGCAGCCGGCCCATGGTCGCCGCGGCGTGCAGCCCGTGCCCGACGACGTCCCCGACGACCAGCGCGACCCGGGCGCCGGGCAGCGGGATGACGTCGAACCAGTCGCCGCCCACCCCGGTCTGTGCGGGCAGGTAGCGGTGGGCGAGGTCGAGGGCGCTCTGTTCGGGCAGACCGCGCGGCAGCAGGCTCTCCTGCAGGGTGACGGCCATGGCGTGCTCGCGGGTGAAGCGGCGCGCGTTGTCGATGCACACGGCGGCCCGGGCCGCCATCTCCTCGGCCAGCGACAGCTCGCCCTCCTCGAAGGGCCGCTCCCGGGAGCGCCAGAAGTTGACGATCCCCATCCGGACGCCGCGGGCCTGGAGCGGAACGGTGATCAGGGATTCGCAGCCGTGGCTCATGACCAGTTCCAGCCGTCCGGGGTCGTCCGGGTACCAGTCGCCGGCGGCCCGCACATCGGGCACGAGCACGGACTGGCCGCTGACGAATCCGGTGGCCATCGGCGTGAGCGAGAGGTAGGTGTGCACCTCGCCCGGTCGGTAGAGGGGGTGGTCGTCGCGGATCCCGGTGACCGCCACCCGGCGCAGCTCGGGCGCCTCGCGGTACGAGCCCACCGGTGGCTCCCCGCCGCTCAGCACGGCTTCGGCCAGGTCGACGCTGGCGTAGTCGGCGAACCACCGCACGGCGACCTGGGTCAGCTCCTCGGCGGTGCGGCGCACGTCGAGGGTGGTGCCGATGGCCACGCTGGCCTCGTACAGCAGCCGCAGCCGGCTCTGGGTGACCTCCGCCTTCCCCGCGAGGGCCAGCAGGTCGGTGGAGTCCCGCAGTGTGGCGACGCTGCCGGGCGGGCCGCCCTGGCGGTCGGTGGACCGGATGTTCAGCGCGAGCAGCCGGTCGTTGACCGGCAGCACCTCGTCGGAGATCGCCCGCCCGGACGTCAGCAGCTCGGCGATCCGGGAGTCGAGGCCGAGGCCGGTGAGGCATTGCCCCTCGGCGTCGGCGGGCAGGCCCAGCAGCTTCTGGGCCTCGTCGTTCGCCAGCAGGACCCGCCCGTCCGCGTCGAGGATCAGCACCCCCTCGCGCACGGCGTGCAGCACCGCGTCGTGGTGCTCGTACATCCGGGTCATCTCCGCCGGGCCGAGCCCCCGGGTCTGGCGCCGCAGCCGGCGGCTGACCAGTGCGGTGCCGGCCGTGGTGAGGGCGAGCGCGGCGCCGCCGGCACCGATGACGACGGGCAGCTGACGGTCGACGGCGCTGCTGACCCGGCTTACCCGCATGCCGGAGCTCACCAGGGCCACCACCTTGCCCTGGGCGTCCTTCACCGGGACCGTTGCCTGCACCTCGTGGCCGAGCGGCCCATAGACGCTCTCGATGGTGGTGCGGCCGGCGAGGGAGGGCTTGATGTTGCCGACGAACTTCTTGCCGATCCGGTTGGGGATCGGGTGGGTGAAGCGGATCCCCTTGCGGTCCATGACGACGATGAAGTCCACGCCGCCGCGCTTGCGGGCGTCCTCGGTCAGCGGCTGGAGCACCACGCTCGCGCCCGGATGGCCCTTCTTCACCACGGCGGGCAGGCCGGGGGCGTGCGCGAAGGACTCGGCGGAGGCGAGCGAACGGTCCCGCGCGCCCTGGAACCGGTCGCTGCGCGCCTGGACCAGCAGCGTGATCACCGCGGCCACGACGAGCAGCAGCACGATCAGCACCTGCAGGAGGAACATCTGGCCGGCGACGCTGTGCACGTCCACCAGGGCGCGCAGGCGCTGGATCAGCGGCTTCGGCGGGCCGGCGTCCCGCGCCCGCCGGCCGTTGACGCCCGGGCTCCGACCGGTGTGCCTGCGGGTCGGAGCGAACCACGGAAAGCGGCCGGAAAATCGGGCCATGTTCCATATGTACCTCGCGCACCGAGGTGGCCGGTACGCACCACGCTGAGGTATCGCATGACTGTACGGCGGGGACCGGGCCCGCGCGGCGGTGTTTCCGGGGCCCGGCCGCCGCGCTCAGCCGGCCAGCTCGCCCAGGAACTCCCAGGTGCGGCGCCGGTCCTCGGCCCCGGCGAGCTCCGTACCGGAGAAGACGACCTCCGTCGCCCCGGCGTCCCGATAGCGCCGGACCTCCGCCGCGACCGTCCGCTCGTCGCCGATCACGGCCACGTCGGCCGCCCGCTTTCCGCCGGAGAGCCCGATGACCCGGGCGTAGGACGGGATCTGCTCGTAGAAGGCGAGCTGCTCGGTGAACGTCCGGCGCACCGCGTCGGCGTCGTCGGTGACCAGGCCGGGCACCAGCGCCACGATCCGGGGCGCGGGCCGGCCGGCGGCCTCGGCCGCGGCGGTGACGGCCGGGACGATGTGCTCGGCCAGCGCCCGGGGCCCGGCGAGGTACGGCAGGATCCCGTCGGCCAGCTCACCGCTCACCCGCAGGGCCTGGGGGCCCATCGCGGCGACGAGCAGCGGCACCCCCGCTTCGGCGCCCGGAACCCGCGCGGGGATCGGGGTGGCGGCGGTCAGCAGCTCGCCGTGGAAGTCGGCGGTGCCGGTCTCGGTCAGCTGGCGCAGCGCGGTGAGGAATTCCCGCAGCCGGGCGACCGGCCGTTCGAAGGGGAGGCCGAAGCCGGACTCGGTGAGGAGTTTGGTGCCGAGGGCGAGTCCGAGGTGGTAGCGGCCGTGCGTGGCCGCCTGGGCGGTCAGCGCCTGGCTGGAGACGACCAGCGGGTGGCGTCCGAAGACGGGGATCGCGGAGGTGCCCACCTGGAGCTCCGGGACCTCGCGCCCGACGATCGCCGCGAGCTGGGGCGAGTCCGCCCCGAAGGTCTGGCCGAACCACGCGGACCGCAACCCCGCAGCCGCCGCCTCCGCGGCGAGCCGCACGGTGGCGTCGATCTGGTTGTCGGGGTCGGTCGCGTTGAGTGCTACTCCCACAGTCATGTCAGCTGGAACAGAAGGGAGTTGGCCGATCATTCCGGGGTGGGCGTGACGGTTTTTGTCGGCTGTGTGAATTCTTTTGGGTGGTGGGGTCTGGCTGGTGGGGTGCGTGGGCGGCAGGGTGCGTGGCCGACGCTGGTGTGTGGGCGGCGCGGTGGGTGGCCGGTGGTGTGTGGCTGGTGGGGGCGCGTGGCCGGTGGGGGTGTGTGGGCGGCGGGGCGGGCGGCTGGTGGGCTGGGGCTGGTGGGGTGCGTGGCCGACGCGAGTCAGTGGCGGATGGGGCTGCGCGGCCGGTCGGGTGCGTCGCAGATGCGGCCACGCGACCAACGGGGTGGGTGGCCGAGACGCCTGCGCGGCCGACGCGGGTCAGTGGCAGATAGGGCTACGCGGCCGGTCGGGTGCGTCGCAGATGCGGCCACGCGACCAACGGGATGGGTAGCCGAGACGCCTGCGTGACCGACGCGGGTCAGTGGCAGATAGGGCTACGCGGCCGGTCGGGTGCGTCGCAGATGCGGCCACGCGACCAACGGGATGGGTAGCCGAGACGCCTGCGTGACCGACGCGGGTCAGTGGCAGATAGGGCTACGCGGCCGGTCGGGTGCGTCGCAGATGCGGCTACGTGACCGATGGGGTGGGTGGCGAGACGCTTGCGTGGCCGACGCGGGCCGTGGCCGACGCGGCCACGTGACCGACAGGGTGGGTGGCCGAGACGCCTGCGGGGTCGGCCGAGGGGGCTGACGTGCGAGGGGACTCAGGCGGCGGCGGTTGAGCCGGCTGGGCCCGGGGGCGGGTCGGCGGGGTCGCGGTGGATGGGGGTTCCGGAGCCGGTCAGCGGCCGGCCCGTACCGCCGCGACGGGCCGCGACGATCTCGGCGGCGATGGAGAGCGCGGTCTCCTCGGGCGTACGGGCGCCGAGATCCAGGCCGATCGGTGAGTGCAGCCGGGCCAGCTCGCGGTCGGTGAGGCCGGCCTCGCGGAGTCTTCGGTCGCGGTCCTCGTGGGTACGGCGTGACCCCATCGCGCCGACGAACCCGACCGGCAGGCGCAGCGCCACCTCCAGCAGGGGGATGTCGAACTTGGCGTCGTGGGTGAGCACGCACAGGGCCGTACGGCCGTCGGTCGCGGTGCGCCGGAGGTAGCGGTGCGGCCAGTCGACCACGATCTCGTCGGCCTCGGGGAAGCGGGCCCGGGTGGCGAAGACGGGGCGGGCGTCGCAGACGGTGACGTGGTAGCCGAGGAACTTGCCGGTGCGCACCAGGGCCGCGGCGAAGTCGACCGCGCCGAAGACGATCATGCGGGGCGGCGGTACGTTCGCCTCGACGAACAGCGTCAGATCCGCCTCGCAGCGCGTGCCGCCCGCCGAGACGTCGAAGCTGCCGGTGCGGCCCGCGTCGAGCATGGCGCGGGACTCGCCCCGTGCCGTCCGGTCCAGCTCCGGCCCGCCGCCGAGACCGCCCTCGTGGGAGCCGTCCGGGCGGACGAGCAGCGCCCGGCCGAGGAGGTCGGCCGGGCCCCGGATCACCCGGGCCAGGGCCGCCGCCTCGCCGCGGGCGGCGGCCGTCAGCGCGGCGGCGAACACCGGCCGGTCCGGGGCGTCGGCGGTCACCGGGGTGACCAGGACGTCGATCGTTCCGCCGCAGGTCAGGCCGACCGCGAAGGCGTCCTCGGCGCTGTATCCGAAGCGTTCGCGGACGGTCGTGCCGTCCTGCAGCGCCTGGGCGCACAGGTCGTAGACGGCCGCCTCCACGCAGCCGCCGGAGACCGACCCGATGGCCGTGCCCCGGCTGTCGACGGCGAGGGCGGCGCCGGGGCTGCGCGGGGCGCTGCCGCCGACGCCCACGACCGTGGCGACGGCGAACTCCCGGCCCTCCTCGGTCCACCGGTTCAGTTCATCGGCGATGTCCAGCATCCCGCTCTCCCACGCTTCCTCGTCCGGTCCCCGCCCGCAGGACCCGGTCCGGCCGGATCGGCAGATGCCGGTGTCGTACACCGGTCGCATGCCAGACCGCGTTGGCGACGGCTGCCGCGGCACCGACGATGCCGATCTCACCGATGCCCTTGATGCCCACCGGATCGTCCGGGTCCGGATCGTCCACCCAGTCCGCCTCGACGAGCGGTACGTCGGCGTGTGTGGCGACGTGATAGCCGGCGAGGTCGGCGCCGACGTGGCCGCCCGAGGCGCGGTCCCGGACCGCCTCCTCGTGCAGGGCCATGGAGATGCCCCAGATCATGCCACCGACGAACTGGTTGCGCGCGGTGAGGGGATTGACGATCCGGCCCGCCGCGAAGACGCCGAGCATGCGCCGTACCCGCACCTCGCCGGTCGTGACGTCCACCCCGACCTCGGCGAACTGTGCGCCGAAGGAGTGCCGTTCCTTCTGCGCGAGGGCGCCGATCGCCGCGGTGGTGTCCGACCGTACGGTGATGCCCTCCGGCGGGAGGTCCGCGCCCAGGGCGAGCCGCTCGCGCAGTTCCTTCGCCGCGGTCAGCACCGCCCAGGACCAGGAGCGGGTGCCCATCGAGCCGCCTGCGATCATCGCCGGGCCGAAGTCGCTGTCCCCGATGCGCACCCGGACCCGGTCCGGCGGGACCTCCAGCGCGTCGGCGGCGACCAGGGTGAGCGCGGTGCGCGCTCCGGTGCCGATGTCGGCCGCGGCGATCCGCACGGTGAAGGTGCCGTCGGCCTCGGCCGTCAGGGCCGCCGTGGAGGGTGCGGCTCCGGCGCCGAAGGAGGCCGCGGCCGTGCCGGTGCCGAGCAGCCAGCGCCCGTCACGGCGGAGCCCGGGACGCGGGTCCCGGTCGGCCCAGCCGAACCGGCGGGCACCCTCCTCGAAGCAGGCGCGCAGGTTGCGGCTGCTGAACGGCAGGCCGGAGACCGGGCCCTTCTCGGGTTCGTTGCGCAGCCGCAGCTCGATCGGGTCGATCCCGCACTTCTCGGCGAGCTCGTCGAGCGCCGCCTCCAGCGCGAACGACCCCGGCGCCTCGCCCGGCGCACGCATGAACGTCGGCGTCGGCACGTCGAGCCGTACGACCTTGTTGGTGGTGTGGTGGGCGTCCGCGTCGTACATCACCCGGGCCACGGCGGCGCTCGGCTCGATGAATTCGTGCACGGTCGAGGTCAGGCTCAGGGCGCGGTGCTCCAGCGCGCGCAGCCGCCCGTCGGCGTCGGCGCCGAGCCTGACCCGCTGGCTGGTGGGGCTGCGGTATCCGGCCAGCGAGAACATCTGACGGCGGGTCAGGACGACGCGTACGGGGCGCTGGAGGGCGGTCGCGGCCATCACGGCGGACACCTGGTGTGCGCGCACGCCCTTGCTGCCGAAGCCGCCGCCGACGTGCTCGGACCGTACCCGCACCGCGGACGGGTCGAGCGAGAACAGCCTGGCGAGCTCGCCCACGACCCAGGTGGCGCCCTGGTTGGAGTCGACGACCTCCAGCCGGCCGCCGTCCCAACGGGCCGTCGCCGCATGGGGCTCCATCGGGTTGTGGTGCTCTTCGGGAGTGGTGTACTCGGCGTCCAGGACGACGGCGGACGCGGTGAGTTCGGCCTCCAGGTCGCCCTTCTCCGCCACCGCCGGCAGATGACCGTCCAGCGGGTAGGCGTCCGGGTGGCCGCCGGCGAAATCGATGTCGTGCGGTTCCTGGTCGTAGTGCACCACCAGCGCTTCGGCGGCCTCCCTGGCCTGCTCGGACGTCTCCGCGACGACCAGCGCCACCGGCCAGCCCAGGCTCGGCACCCGGTCGTGCTGGAACACCGCGCAGGTCGGGTCCGGCGGAACGCCCAGCATGCTGACGTAGTTGGTGTCCACGCGCGGGGCGTTGCCGTGGTGCAGCACGGTGAGCACGCCGGGCATCGCCAGGACGGGACCGGACTCCACCGAGCGGATCCGGCCGCGGGCGATGGTGGACACCACCAGCCAGCCGTGGGCGAGCTCGGCGAACGGGATCTCGCCGGCGTAGCGCGCCGCGCCGGTGACCTTGGCCAGGCCCTCCACCCGGGTGTGCGCGGTGCCGACGGCTTTCCGTACCGCGGTGGTTTCCGTCGTCGTCGTGGTCATCGCGCGGCCTCCTCGGCGAGCTCGGTCAGCAGGGCGACGACGAGATTGCGCATCAGCGTCACCTTGTATCCGTTGTGGGGCAGTGCCTCGGCAGCGGCGAGTTCGGCGTCCGCCGCGGCGGCGAACGCGTCGGCACCGGCCGGCTTCCCGATCAGCACCCGCTCGGCCGCCAGGGCCCGCCACGGCCGTGACGCCACCGCCCCGAGGGCGAGGCGCACCTCGCGCACGACCCCGTCGCGGACGTCGAGGGCGGCGGCGACCGAGCCGATCGCGAAGGCGTACGACGCGCGCTCCCGCACCTTGCGGTAGCGCGAAGCGGCGGCGACCGGCAGTGGCGGCAGGGTGACGCCGGTGATCAGCGCCCCGGCGGGCAGTGCGGTCTCCCGATGCGGGGTGTCCCCCACGGGCAGATAGAACTCCGCGAACGGCAACTCCCCCGGCCCGTCCACCGTTTCGTAGTGGACGACGGCGTCGAAGGCGGCCAGCGCCACCGCCATGTCCGAGGGGTGGACGGCGACGCAGTGCGAGGACGCGCCGAGGATCGCGTGATGGTGGTGCTCGCCCTCGATGGCGGAGCAACCACTGCCGGGCACCCGCTTGTTGCAGGGACGGGCGAGGTCCGTGAAGTACCCGCAGCGCGTCCGTTGCAGCAGGTTCCCGCCGACGGTGGCCATGTTGCGCAACTGACCCGAGGCACCGGCGAGCACCGCCTGCGCCAACGCCGGGTAGCGGCGCCGCACCTCGGGATGGGCCGCGAGATCGCTGTTGGTCACCGTGGCACCGATCCGCAGTCCACCGCTCTCCGTGAACTCGATCCCGTACAGCGGGAGTTCACGTACGTCGATGAGCAGCCCGGGCCGCTCCACCCCGGCCTTCATCAGGTCGACGAGGTTGGTGCCACCGCCAAGACAGCGCGCCTCCGGATCGGCCCCGAGCAACGCGACCGCCCCGGGAACATCGAACACCCGCTGATAACCGAATTCCCTCATGCCGTCACCTCCGCACCCGCCGAACCCGCCGCATCCGCTTCGAACCCCTGACTCTGGCTCTCCCGCGTCTCGCTCTCCTGCGTCTCCATCCCCCGGGTCTCCGTCCCCTTGGTCTCCATCCCCTGCGTCGATCCGGCGCCGTGCGCGGCTGCCGCTCGCGCGACAGCCTGAACGATCGACACATACGCCCCGCAGCGGCACAGGTTGCCGCTCATCCGCTCCCGGATCTCCTCGGGCGTCAACGGCGGAACCCCAGCCTCCGGCCGCACATCGGCACTCGCCGCGCTCGGCCAGCCGGCCGCGTGCTCCTCGATCACCGCGAGCGCGGAACATATCTGCCCCGGTGTGCAGTACCCGCACTGATAGCCGTCGAGGTCGAGAAAGGCCTGCTGCACCGGGTGGAGCGTCTCACCGTCCGCCACGCCCTCGATCGTGGTGATCTCCCGTCCCTCGGCGGCCACCGCGAGTTGCAGGCAGGAGACGGCTCTGCGCCCATCGATCAGCACCGTACAAGCACCACATTGACCCTGGTCACAGCCCTTTTTGGTGCCCGTCAGATCGAGCCGCTCGCGCAACGCGTCGAGCAGCGTGGTGCGGTGGTCGACGGACAGCGCATGCTTCTCGCCGTTGATGTTCAGGGTGATGGCACTGGACGTCGATAGGGCCATGATCAGCTTCTTTCGCGTGTGGCTTCACGTATCCGATGCGCGAAACGGGAGGGGAGACAGGGAAGGAAAAGGACAGGGATGGAGAGGCCAGGGAAGGACGGACGGTCAAGAAGGCGGGCAAGGCTAGGCGTTCAGGGCAAGGGCAGATTGCAGGGCTCGGCGTCCGGCGTCCGGCATCCGAGCCGAGAGCACCTTCGGAAGGACACCTTCAGTCAGGGCGCCTTCAGGAAGGGCAGTCATCCAGCACGTCGGTGGGTCAGCACCTCAGTGCGTCAGTACGTCAGGACAGACATCGAGTGCAGTGCAGGTCAGTGCAGTGCATTGCGATCAATACGTGCGATGAGCACGGCAACATAGCGAACGTGGCAAACGCGATAAAACGTGGTGAACGTAGCAAGTACGGAAGAGCAACCACCCCACCACCCGTATCTGCCGCTATGGTGGAGCTAACCGGACAGCTATCCGATTACCGCAAATCTACCGGACACCTGTCCGGTTAGCAAGGCCGATCCGGCAGTGATTCCCGAAAGGAGGACGAGTGCAGGAGAAGAAGGACGCTCCACTGCGCTCGGACGCGCAACGGAATCGCGAGCGCATCCTGGAAGTCGCCCTGGAGGAACTGACGCGCGCGGCCGACGCCCCGCTGAGCGCGATCGCGAAGAAGGCCGGCGTCGGACAGGCGACGTTCTACCGCAACTTCCCCAACCGCGAGTCGCTCGTCCTTGAGGTCTACCGCTACGAGGTCCAGCAGGTCGCCGACACCGCGGCCCAGCTGCTCGACAGCCGCTCCCCCGACCAGGCGCTGCGGGAATGGATGGACCGCCTGGCCCAGTACGCCATGGCCAAGGCCGGTCTGGCCGACGCGCTCCGCAAGGCGACCGCGCACGGCAGCCTGGCCGCCTCCGGGCACGGCCCGGTGACGTCCGCCGTCGCCCTGCTGTTGAAGGCCAACGAAGAGGCCGGCACCATCCGCCCCGGCATGACCCCCGACGACTTCTCCCTCGCCATCGCCGGTCTCTGGCAGATCGACCCGCACAGCGACTGGCAGTCCCGCGCCGGCCGCCTCCTCGACCTGGTCATGGACGGCCTCCGCACCGGGGCCCCGGCCTCACACCACGACGCTCCGAAAAGCTGAGCACCACCGACGCCGCACCCTCCTGACCCCCGCCCTTCACCACCAACCCCCCCGGCAGCGGCCCGTAATTCATGCGCCCTGGGGACGCCCGCTCGCACGAGTGGGCGGTGGACATCGGCCGTGGCGGCGCGGCTCGACATCAACGGTGCCGGTTCCGGCATGCCGCGGTAGCGGACGCCGCGGTCGGTCAGGACTGAAGGCCGTAGGCCGTTCGTTCGGCTGCCGGGTTCGGCTGCCGGGTTCGGATACCGGGTTCGGAAACCGCGTGCGTCTACCGCGCCCGGCGGTCCGGGCTCGGATGGGTGACGGCGAGGCCGAGCCGGTGCGCCACCGCCGATCCCATGCCCTGCACGGTGTCGGCGGTCTCGGCGACCGGGAGCCGGGTGCCGGTGTCGCCCGCGGCGGCGGGCCCGGCCCCCGCCAGTCCCGCCAGGGCCGCGGCGGTGGCCGCGAGGGTCAGGGTCGTCTTGCGCACGCGCACAGGTGCCTCCCGAAGTGGTTACCGACTGTAGTTGGCGGTCGTTCGGTCAACGAGACGCGCTTGGGCCAGGACACGGCGGGGGCAGCCGGGTTACCGGAGGTCGGGGCGGTCGAGGTGCGCGGCACGGCGGGCGTTGGTCGGCTTTCGCCGAGGGGCGGTCGCTCACCGAACGTCACGGACGGGCGTCCGACTCGTCTCAGAGTGCGATCACTTCGTTGACACCCTGGCGGGCCCTATGTCCAGGATGTTCGGCATTTCGCGTTCTTTGCCTTGCTGCGGAATTTCTGCCGTACAGCGGAAAGGAACCCCGATGGGTGCACATGTACACGTCCGCCTGATACAGAGCCTGGGCGTCACCGAAGACGGCGAGCTGATCGAGTACTCCTCTTGCGCCGAGTGCGGCGCGACGTGGGTCAGGAAGTACCCGGAGGGGCAGGTTCCGGTGCCGGAGTGAGGGCGCGCCACGCCCGTCCCCACTACCGCCCCTGGCGGCCTCGCTGCCACAGCGGGCGCAGGAGCCACTCCAGGGATTCGAGCCCGTCGGTCGCCGGCGCATCGTCCTCGGCGTGACGGACGCCGAGCAGTTCGATGCGCACCGGGCCGAAGCGCAGCACGATCACGGTGTCGGCTTCGTCGCCCGACGGCCGTGGGCGGCGGGTCCGGGCGGGGGCCGAGCGGCCCGGTCCAGCGCGGGGAGCCGGCCGCTGGGCGTAGCGGCGGTCACGCTCAGCGAGGGCGCGGTCCGCGTCGTAACGGGCCCGGCTCCGCGGGTCGTGAAGGACGCGGTAGGCCGTGAGCACCTCTGCGAGTTCCTGTTCCGCTGCCGGCCGGGCGGGGCCGGTGTCCGGGTGCAGGCTGCGGACCAGGCGGCGGTAGGCCGTGGTGATCTGGCGCGCGGATGCGGAGGGCTGGACACCGAGCACGGCGTAGTGATCGGGCTGCGGTCCCGGCATCGCCGTCACCTCCTGCTCAGGCAGGCATCCGATACGTAGGCAGGCATCGGGTAGCCATCGACCGGACCCATACCCGAAATTCCCCGCTGAATGCCGGGGGAGCCGGCCGCAGGAGCGCGTCGTCGCATGGACGACGCATGCCTTGACCACGGCGTCCCGCCGTCGCCGACCGTGATCCGGACGGCGACGGCGGGACGGGGCGAGGCGGCGGCGGGCGAGCCGGCCGCCCGCGGTCGGTCCGTCAAGCGCCCTGCTGCAGTTGCAGTTGTTGCAGCGAGGCCATGAGCTTGTCCACCTCCTCCGGGGTGTTGTAGAGCGCCAGCGAGGCACGCGCCGCGCTCGTCAACCCGTAGTGGGCCAGGGCGGGTTGGGCGCAGTGGTGGCCGGCGCGGATGGCGATGCCGTCCCGGTCCAGCCAGTCGGCGATCTGTGACGGGTCCTGGCCGGCGAGGGTGAAGGTCAGTACGCCGACCCGGCCGGGCGCGGAACCCAGCAGTTCCAGTCCGGGAACCGTGGACAGCGCCTGTTGGGCGTGGGCCGTCAGCGCCGTCTCATAGGCGGCGATGGCGTTCCGGTCGAAGGAGGTCAGCCAGTTCAGCGCGGACAGCAGACCCACCACTCCGGAGATGTGCCCGGTGCCGGCCTCCATACGGTGCGGCACCGGGGCGTAGGTGGTGCGGGTGAAGTCGACGGACTCGATCATGTTGCCGCCGCCCTGCCACGGCGCCATCTTCTCCAGGACGTCCGGCTTCGCGTACAGGGCGCCGATGCCCGTGGGGGCGAACAGCTTGTGGCCCGAGAACGCGTAGAAGTCGGCGTCCAGGTCCGTTACGTCGACCGGGAAGTGCGCCACCGCCTGCGCGCCGTCCACCAGCACCTTCGCGCCGTAGCGGTGCGCCAGCGCCGTCATCTCGCGTACCGGGACGACGGTGCCGAGCACGTTCGAGACCTGGCTGATCGCGACGAGCTGGGTGCGCATGGAGAGCAGATCGGCGTACGCGTCGAGGTCGACCTGCCCGTCCGGTTGCAGCGGTACGGGGACCACCCGGGCCCGGGTCTCCTTGGCGATCAGCTGCCAAGGAACGATGTTCGAGTGGTGCTCCAGTGTGGAGACCAGGATGTCGTCCCCGGGGCCGAGGTTGGCCCGTCCCCAGCTCTGGGCGACGAGGTTGACCGCCTCGGTGGTGCCGCGTACGAAGACGATGTCGTCCGGGGACGGCGCGCCCAGGAACTGGGCCACCGCCGCCCGGCCCGCCTCGTACACCTCGGTGGCCTCCCGGGCCATGGTGTGCGCGCCGCGGTGGATGTTGGAGTTGGCGGACCCGTAGAAGCCGGCCAGCGCCTCGATCACCTGGCGCGGCTTCTGGGTGGTGGCTCCGTTGTCCAGCCACACGAGGGGGTGCCCGTTCACCGTCCGGTGCAGGATCGGGATGTCCCGCCGGGCCAACTCCGGGGAAAACCCGGCCGGTTGGCCGGGGAGGACGGTGGTGGACGGCGGGGCCGGGGCAGCGGCGGGGGCCTGCGCGCCGACGGGGTCCGTGACGGGGTCCGTGACGAGACCGGTGACGGGATGCGGGACGGACGTCGGCACCGAAGCCGGCACGGAAGCCGTGGCGGGAGCCGTCCCCCAGTCCGCCCCCGGGCCCGTAACCGGAGCCGTCCCCGAACCCGCGACCGGGTCCGCGAGCGGCGCCGTGACGGCCGTCGCGTCCGGCGTCGCAACGGGCGCGGCGACCCCTGCCGTGATCGGTGGCGCGGCCGGTGCCGTGACGGGTGGCGTGGTCGCGGCCGGGGCGCTCGGCCAGGCGCCCCGGAGGGCGTCAGGAGTAGTCATGGTAGTTGGCGACCTCGACGTTCTGGAGGACGGCGAGTGCGTCCTCCACCAGTACCGCGGTGTTGAAGTACGCCGTCATCAGGTACGACGTGATGCCCTTCTGGTCGACGCCCATGTTCCGCATCGACAGGCCGGGTTCCACCTCGTCCTCGATCTTGGCGGGGCGCAGGCCCACCACGCCCTGTTCGGCCTCGCCCACCCGCATCAGCAGGATCTCGGTCGTGCCGATGCCCGCGCCACCGGAGAACCGCACCTTGTCGGACGGCAGCAGCGGCACACCGCGCCAGGTCAGCAGCGGGCTGCCGAAGCTGGTGTCGATGACCGGGGGCACACCCCGGCGCGTACATTCCCGGGCGAACGCGGCGATGGCCCTGGGGTGGGCGAGGAAGTAGCCGGGCTGCTTCCAGACCCGGGTCAGCAGCTCGTCCAGGTCGTCGGGGGTCGGTGAGCCGGTGCGGGCCTGCACCCGCTGACCGGGCGCCACGTTGTTGAAGAGCCCGAATTCCGGGTGGTTGAGCAGCGAGGCCTCCTGCCGCTCGCGCAGGGCGTGCACGGTGAGGTTGGACTGGGCGCGGATCTGGTCGATGGGCCCGTTGTAGAGGTCGGAGACCCTGGTGTGGACGCGGAGGACGGTCTGCGCGAGGGTCATGTGGTACTCGCGGGGCGTGTCCTCGTAGTCGACGAAGGTGCCCGGGAGGTCGGGTTCGCCGACGTGGCCGGAGCTGAGGTCGACCGGCACCTCGGCGCCGGGCAGCACTCCGTCCGTCGAGAGGTAGGCGTCCAGCGCGCCGCGCACCGTCGCGTCGCGGTCGCAGAGTCCGGCGAGCGCGCTGCGGTCGAGGCACAGGGCCACACCGGGGGTGAGCGCCCTGACGCGGTACGGCATGGGCTCGCCGCGGGTCCAGGCGTCGAGGTCGAAGAACTGGCCGTCGCCGATCACTTCGAGCACCGCGTCCTCGCCGTAGCGGCCGCTCACCCGCTTCTCGGCGCGGCCCTGGGCGATCACCCACAGCTGGTCGTGCGCCTCACCGTCCTGGGCCAGCATCTGCCCGGCCTCGAAGGGCACTTCCGTGAAGGCGCCGGCCAATTCGGTCAGCAGGGCGTCGTCGGCCTCCCGGAGGTACGGCAGTTCCCGCAGGTCGCCCGGGATGACCCGGGGCGAACCGCCGTCGTTGTGCGTGCTGATGCGGTCATCGCCGAGGACGTAGGTACGGCGCCGGTTGACGCGGAACACACCCGCTTCGACGTCCACCCAGGGCAGGGCGCGCAGCAGGTAGCGCGGCGTGATGCCGCGCATCTGCGGGGTGGTCTTGGTGGTTGTCGCGAGCTGCCGTGCGGCATCCGGGCTGAGGCTCAACTGGTCGGTCACGGGACCCCTCCTCGCACACAGGCATGCCGGACGGCCGGCATTCGGCCGGTCGACATGCGGGAACAGGGAGATCGTCCGGGCGGGCGTCGCATACCCGCAACCGACCGGTCGCCGGTCTCCGGCCGGAATTGGGCGCCGTTCTGACATCTCAACTCCGCATGGACGTACGACTACGGGTCGACTTATCGCCATGACCACGGGGGGGATGGTTGAAGGGCCGCGGTGTCACCCGTCCGGCGGTTCCCGAAAGCCCCACCAGGCACAGCCTGGCGTTGCGCATACGACCTGATTTCCCCTCATAACACTGCTTTGCATTTCCTAAAGGGCGGCTTATGGCGATGGTTTATGACGCCGGCCGGTGTCGCGACACGGTGTTGTGCCGTGTTGTGCCGTGTTGTGCCGCGGAGTGGATCGGGGGCTGCCCGACGCTGTACGAAACCCGAGGAAAGGTACGGATATGAGCACCGTGCACGGTACGGCCCTGGACATTCCCACGCGGGACGGCGTCGTGGACGCCTGGCTCGCCCACCCCGACAACGGCCGTGCGCATCCCGGGGTCCTGCTGTACATGGACGCCTACGGGCTGCGCCCCTCGCTGGAGGCGATGGCCGGGCGCCTGGCCGGCCACGGCTACACGGTGCTGGTGCCCAACGTCCTGTACCGGGCCGGGCGGGCGCCTGTGGTGGAACTCCCCGACTTCATCGGCGCCGCCGAGCGGCCGGAGATCTTCGAGCAGCTCCTGCCGCTCCTCCATCAGCTCACCCCGGAGCGGGCCGTGCGGGACGCCGGTGCGTACCTCGACTGGCTGGCCGCCTCGCCGCTGGTCACCGACGGCCCGGTGGGCACCACCGGTTACTGCATGGGCGGCGTCCTCGCGCTCCGCACCGCCGCGGCCCACCCCGACCGCATCGCGGCGGTGGCCTCCTTCCACGCCGGCCGTCTGGCCACGGACGCCGAGGACAGCCCGCACCGGCTCGTCGACCGCCTCACCGCGGAGGCGTACTTCGGGCACGCCGATCAGGATCCGTCGATGCCGGCCGAGGGAATCAAGGCCCTGGAACGGGCCTTGGACGCCGCGGGCGTGCGCTACCGCAGCGAGGTGTACGAAGCCGCCCGGCACGGCTACACCCAGACCGACACCGCCGCCTACAACGGCGCGGCGGACGACCGGCATTGGCGCAACCTGCTGGAACTGTTCGGGCGCACGCTCGGCTGAGCCGGCCCGCCCGGGCGTCACCCGTCGCCGCCCCGCCAGACGTTGTCGAACGCGGCCTTGTCGATGGCGCGCCGCTGTCGCTGGTACCCCAGCTCGCTCAGCGCGTCATGGACGGCGGCGAGCACCGTCTCCACCGACTCGTCCGCCGGGGGCCCGTCGTCCCGGAGACCGCCGGTCCGGGGCTCTCCGGCCGGTTCCTCGCCGATCCCGAGGGTTTCCGCGAGGGCGGCGAGGACGGGTTCGTCCGCCGCCCAGCGGTCCGCCGCCGCGCGGCGCGCGGGGGACTCGGTCAGCACCAACTCACCGGTCCGGAACGGCCGCCAGTGGCCACGCCGTTCGCGGGTGAGCTCGCCGTCCGCTTCGAGGGCGGACAGATACGTCGTGAACAGGCCGCTGCCCCTGCGCCACAGCCAGTCCTCGACCGACTCGTACGGCTGCTGCTGGACGAGCGCTCCCGCCGCCTCGTCCAGGAGGCGATCAGTCACGGCCGGCCGGTAACCGGGGATGATGCGCTCGCCGTCCAGCGCGGCGGCCTGTGCCCGCAGCAGGTCGATCAGCTCGGCTCCCGCGAGCGCGAGCGACAGGTCGCCCTGCTCGGGGGGCGACGCCTCGCCCAGGGCCACGATCAGCAGGTCCCGCGGTGTGGTCATGACGGCTCCCCACTTCTGCTTCGAGCTTACGGAGTGGTGGGCCCGGCTGCATCCCACACCTACGGTGGCACGGAATCGCCGGGACCGTGTGCGATATCCCCGAGCCACATCGGGAACGCGTGCCAGGAAGACGCCCCGACGCCACGACGCCCCAGAACATGCCGGACGGCCAAGAGACGTTGCGGCCCGACGGGCGGACCGGGAGCTACGGCCGGGAGGAATTCCTGCGCCGGGTGGCCGAAGGCACCGGCGCCCGGGCCCGGACGGCCGAGGGGGACGCCTGTGCCGTGCTCTCCACCGTGGCGGAGGCCGTGTCCGGCGGGGAGCTGAACCAGGTCCTCGGCCCGCTGCCCTCGGGCTACGCCGTCTTCTTCGGGAAGCCGGTGCTCAGCGACCGACCGGCCGGGCCTCAGGCCGCCTGCGCCTCGTCGCCGTAGCGCAGGGCATCGGCGTAGCGCAGCAGCACGCCGACGCCTTCGCGCAGCCTCAGCTGCTCCTCGGGGACGAGGACGAGCTCCGCGCCGGTGCCCACCAGGGCGCGCGTGAGCGCGGCGTCGGCGCGCTCCTCGCGTACGGTCGTCACGCCGTAGACCCGCAGGTCGCTCTCCGTGAGGGCGAGCTGGCCGGGCTCCGGGCCCACCCACAGGCGCAACGGCGACTCCGGGTGGTTGTTGAGGAAGAGCGCGCTGACCTGGCCGCGCTGCAGTGCCGCGACCGTGGCCGCGAGCCCCTCGGCACAGGCGCCGTCGTGGGCCCGGCGGGCCATGAAGGTCTCCAGGAGGGTGCGGTCGTGGGCGGCCATGCGTCCGCTGAAGAGGCGGTCGAGCTGGCCCTCCAGCAGCGCCCGTCCCGCTTCCGGCTGGCCGCCTCCTTCGGCGGTGGCGAGCCGGCTGCGCAGATGGGTGGGGAGCCGGCGGGCCAGGATGCCGCGGGCCCAGGTGTCGCCGGCGAGCACCAGCGTCTCGGCGCCGCGGCGGCGGGCCTGCGTCTCCAGCTGCCGGCCGAGCCGTTCGGCGAGGTGCTGCCATTCGGCCACCGGGACCTCCATGTGGAGCCGGTCCCCCGGCGTCACCTTGGTCAGGGGCCAGGTCCCGGACTCGGTGTCGATGCGGACGGTGCCCTCGGCGTCGGTGGAGTGGCGGCCCGTGTAGTGGACACGTACCGCCAGATAGGCGATCTCGGGGGCGTGCTGGGCGATCAGCGGCAGGGTGTCGGGCAGGGCGCCGAAATGGGCGGTGTCCTGTGCCGGCGGGCGGGGCAGTTCGTCCTGGAGGACGAGCTTCCCGTGCGCGGTGAACAGGGCCTGCCCGTGCCGGCCGGGCACCCGGACGTCGTCCCCGACGGTGCCCGCCACGGCGGCGATGGACTGCGGGTCCGCCCCCTCGGCGAGCAGGTCGTCGCGCAGATGCCGCCAGCGCAGCGCGATGGCGGAATCCGGGTCCTCAATGGCACTGTCGCGCGAGGTGTCGAGGTACACCGAGGCGAACGGGCCGGCCTCCTTGTAGAGCGGTTCGAGGAAAGAAAGTCGCATCGCCACTCCCACCGGGAACGGAACCATCCCTGGGCCCATGATGCGCCCGCGGGACGCGGGGCGCGTCCGCTGGCGGTACGGTGCGTCCGCCGGCACTACGGTGCGGGCCGTTACCGGTCGTCGGGGGCCGGGCGCGGACCGTGGCCTGGCGCGGGGCCCACATGGTGACCCGCCGCCCCCTTGCCCGCGGCCGCGGGGGCCGGCCGCACACCGTCACCCCGCCCGCCTCACACCGTTCACCGCCGGCCCCGCTCACGCCGTCAGCCCGTCCAGCAGCTCCGTGACCTCCTCCGCGGCCAGCGGCAGTTCGGCCTCCTCGTACGCCGTGCGGGCCCGTTCCCAGTAACTGCGGGCCTCGGCCGGCCGGTTGGCGGCCGCGGCGAGGTGGCCGAGGTGCTGCAGGGTGCGGGCCCGCCCGACCGTGTGGCCGAGCCGGTGGTAGCGGTCGAGTGCCGACCGGTAGTGGTCGTGGGCCGCCGCGTGGCTGCCCTGCAGGCGGGCCGTGAACGCCAGGTTGAAGAGGGTGTGGGCGGTGGCCTGGTGGTCGTCGAGCGCCCGGAAGAGCGGTAGCGCGGCGGCGTAATGGCCTTCCGCTTCCGCGTACCGGCCGAGGCGACGGGCGACCGTGCCCATGCTGTGCAGCGTACGGGCCTCGCCGGTACGGTCGCCGAGCGCGCGGTAGCGGTCGAGTGCCTCGGCGAACAGGGGCAGGGCCTGGTCGAAGTCCTGCTTGTGTTTGAGGAAGTCGCCCTTGTCGTACAGGGCCAGGGCCTGCTGGGCGCGGTCGGCGACGGTGCCGGCGAACTCCACGGCCATGTCGCACACCTCCAGGCCGGCGTCCCAGTCCTGCTGACGGCGCAGGAACCAGCTGACGTCGTGCGCCAGCGGCAGCACCACGGCGGGCCGGCCGTGCCGCTGCGCCAGATGGAGGGCCGACCGCAGGTTCAGGCGCTCGGTGTCGAGCCAGTCCTCCGCGGCGTCGTCCCGCCCGCGCGCGCGGGCCGCCGCCACGATGCGCTCGGTGGCGTCCCGGGCGGCATCGCGGTAGTGGGCCAGCAGCCGGTCGACGGCGGCCTCGACGCCCGCCGCGTCCTCCTCCTCGTGGCGGCGCCGCTCGGCGAACAGCCGCAGCAGGTCGTGGAAGCGGATCCAGCCGCGGGGTTTGCCGGGCTCGACCATGTGGACGTCGCGGAGCGCCCGCAGCAGCTTCCTGGCCCGGGGGACGGGCTCCCCGGCGAGCGCGGCGGCCGCCTCCACGCTCACCTGCTGGCCCGGATTGAGCGACAGCAGCCGGAACATCCGGGCCTCCTCGGCGGTGAGCCGGGCGTACGACAGGTCGAAGGCGGCGGTCACCGAATGGCGGTCACCGTAGGAGAGCTCCTCCAGGCGGGTGGCGCGGTCGCGCAGGGCCGCGGTGAGTTCGCCGACCGACTGCTCCGGGTCGCCGGCCAGTATCGAGGCGACGACGGCGAGCGCCAGGGGAAGGTGGCCGCACAGTGCGGTGAGGTCGCGTACGGCGTCGGGTTCGTCCAGGGCGCGGGTGTCGTCGGGGCGGCGCATGCGGAGCGTGCGGCTGATCAGGGCGGCGGCCTCGGCCGGTGCCAGGACGCCGAGGTCGAGGATCCGGGAGCCGGGGAGGTCCCCGAGGGTGCGGCGGCTGGTGACCACGACCCGGTGGGCCGGGGAGCCGGGCAGCAGCGGGCCTACCTGGTCCGTCGAGGAGGCGTTGTCGAGCACGACGAGCGCGGCGCCGTGCCGGGCGGCGCGTTCGGCCAGCTGGGAGCGGTACAGCGACAGCCGGCCCTCGAAGGAGGGCGGGAAGAGTTCGTCGGGGACGCCGAGTGCGCTCAGGAAGACGGAGACCGCGAGGTCCGGCCGGACGTAGCGGTTCTCGTCGTAGCCCTGGAGGTTGATGAAGAGCACGCCGCCGGGGAACCAGCCCGCCGCCACGGCGTCGTGCGCGGCGCGCAGGGCGAGTGCGGTCTTGCCGACGCCGGCGGTGCCGACGAGCGTGGACACGGCGAGCGGCGTGGCCGCGGTCTGCGGGGTGGCCGCGACGTCCGGGGTGGGGTCCGTCGCCGTCGGGGAGCCGGGGCCGGGGCGCAGTGCGGCGGTCAGGGTGCGCAGCGCCTCCTCACGGCCGGTGAACTCCGGCGGCGCCGGTGGCAGTCCCGCCAGCGCGGTGGGCGCCGGGTGGGCGAGGTGCAACTGCCCTACGTGGCCCGCCTGCACGACCGGCCCGGTGACGTTCCCGCTCAAGTCGTTGGATGACTGGTTCACGGTCCCTTTTCTAGCCGACCGCCGCGTCGCCCAAGCGGGTTTTCCGGCGGCCGCCCGTACTCCGGCGGTGTCCGTGCCGATCGGCCCGCGTGGCATGCGGGCCCATCTCTTGGGACCGTGGCAGTACCGTCCCCGTCCGTCCCGCGAGGTGGCAAGTTGAGCGACAAGGTCAGTCGGGCCAGCCCTCCTGCCCGCCGCGGGGAGCCGTTGCAGCGGTTCCTGTTCGGCGGGGTCTACGGATCGGTCCTCGCCAGTGCGCTGGCGGCCGCCCTCGGGGGCGAGCACGGGCCCCTGGACCCCGGCTACGACGCGGCGTGGGTGCTGGTGGCCTGCATCGCGTCGGCCGCGGCCCACGGCTACGCGCACGCCATCGCCCACCGCACGGCCGACGCGGCCCCGGTCACCACGAGCGCGGTCCGGTCGATGCTCACCGAGTGGCCGCTGGTGGTCGCGGCGCTGCCGACGGTCGCCGCGCTGTTCGGCTCCTACCTGGAGTGGTGGGGCGAGGAGGGCGCGATCGACGTGGCCCTGACGATCAATACGGTGGCGCTGTTCGGCTGGGGCCTGTGGAGCGCCCGGGCGGCGGGGCGGAGTTGGCCGGCGTCGTGCCGGGTCGGGTGCGTGGACGCGCTGCTCGGGCTGTTCATCATCGCCGCGAACGTGCTGACCAAGTGACCTGCCGGGTCACGGACCGGCGGGCGATGAAGGGAGGTCGCCCCGCCGGTCCGCCTCTTGGACGCGCTGCGCCGTGCGCCGGCAAAAGATGCGTGCCGGTCACCCGTTCGCGACACTGAAGAGGACGGAAGCGCCTTCGTGCGCGGTGTGACGTCCCTGCCCACGAGGCTTCCGCAGGCACGCTCCGACGTCATTCGGAAGGCGGCTCGCATGACCGCCGAACCCTTCTCCCTGCTGCGGGTCGAGGACCTGCTGCAGCTCCGGGTCGAGGTGAGCAATCTCCGGCGGGACGGGACCCACTTGGTACGGGAGGATCCGTCCGCGGAGGCGCTGCTGATGTTCAGCCTGCCGGCACAGCACATCAGCGAGAACGTGGTGCACGCGGCGCCGGGCAACTTCCCCGAGACCGTGCCCTCGTTCGTGTCCGGCGGCACGACGCTGGTGTTCCGGCTCCCCGACGGTGAGGACTCCGTCGAACTCTCCGCCGCGGCCCTCCTGGACTGGAACCACCTGCGGTCCACGACCGTGCCCGACGACCCTCCCGACCCGTCCACCGTCAACGTCTTCGGCGGTGTGCCGCGCACGGCCATCGAGTTCCCCACCCGGGTGCTGCTCGGGCACGAGGGGGCCGTCGAGTGGGCGACGCCGCGTCAGGCCGTGACGCTCGACGGCCGGTGCGAGCTGTTCCACGCCGAGCTGCACGGGGAGAACGGCGGCGACGCACTGCTGCGGGCCTTCGCGGCGCCGGGCGACCGGCCGCCGCGCACCGATCTCCCGCTCACCGACGACAACCGCACGGATCTCGTCGCCTTCACCCATGACGTGGACCTGGTCGGTCCGGACGGTGTCCCGGTGCGCAGACCGCTGCACGCCGAGCGGTTCGTCCTCACCCCGCTCGGTGCGTCCGTGCGGATGGCCGGTGCCTGGGAGCCGGTGCCGGGGACGAATCTGGCGTCCTATCACCACGTCGCCGAACTGGGCCGCGACCAGGTGGTGCAGGTCGCCCAGCGCGGTTACCTCAGCACCGGGCACCGGGCCCTGCTGATCCGTACCAGTGAGCGCAAGTTCTCGGACCCGGGTGACGGCACCTCCGTTGCCTATCTGCAGCAGGAGACGCGGATCAGCGTCAGCGAGCCCGAGGTGTTCTACGGGGACGTGGGGTTTCCGCACGGGGGACGGGAGATGCCGTTCCGGTCGCTGCGCATCCTCGACACGACCACGCCGCCGGTCGTCGACGACGGTGAGGAGCAGTTCTGGGTGACCCTGGAAGGCAGCGAGGAGCCCTACCGGTTCACGGTCGTCGGGACCGACAGCGAAGGCCGGGCCCTCAGCTTCACGATGCCGCTGCTGTTCGTCGACGCGCGGGCGGTGGGCAGCCTGCGGATCTTTGACTACAACGACCCGCTGTTCGAGGACCGCCGGACGATCGCGCTGAACGGCCGGACGGCGGCCCTGGCCCGGCCGCCCGACGGTGCGCCCGGGACCACCGCGCTTCCGGTGAGCTCGGTCAAGCTGGTCATGTCGCATGCGCCGGGCCATCCGCTGGGCGCCCTGCCGATCCTGCAGACGGCGCAGGTACGGGTCCCCGCCGTGGAGCAGCTGACCGGGCTCGCCACCGAGTCCGAGGTCGCCCTGCACGACGCCTATCTGAACGACGGCATGGCCGGGCAGGCGACCGGCGCCTTCCTCTCCCTGGCCGAAGAGGTGCCGGTGCGCTTCGGTGCGGGCAAGGGCGGCGGTGTCGCGAGTCCGGACTCCGCGGTCCGGGCGGTCACCGCGCGGGCGGGCCTGCTCCCGGCCGCCTTCGCCGACGCCCGGGCGGCCGCCTCCGGGCTGAGCACGGACCAGCTCCGGGAGATCTTCGGCGCGGCGAAACTGCTCGGTGTCATCAACCTGTTCGACCTGCTCGACCAGGTCGACGGCTCCGCCGTCCGGGAGCTGGCCGGGCTGGCCGACGACGAGATCCGCCGCAGGCTGGAGGGCGGCGCCGACCAGCTGCTGCCCGTACCGATCATGCGGGCCCGCGAGTTGGCGGCGGGCCGGGAGGTCCGCTATCTCTGGAAGCCCCGGCTGCGGCGCGAGCCGGTGGACATCAGCCCCGGCGTCTTCTCCCTCGATCTCAGGGGTGCCTCGCTGGCCATGGAGGCCACCACCGTCTGCTCGCCCCGGGCGCTGCAGCAGTCGACGGTGCACGGCGAGCTCAAGGCTTTCGCGCTCGACTTCGCAGGCATCGTGCGGGTCGACATCGGGCGGCTCGCCTTCACCACGCGGCCGGGAAGCCGTCCCGATCTGACCGCCGAGGGCCTGAAGGTCCGTCTCGTCGACGCCCTGGAATTCGTCAACGCGCTCAAGGACCTGCTGCCGGTCGACGGATTCGGCACGGGCGCCTTTGTGAGGCCCTCGCCGACGGGCATCAGCGCGGGCTACATGCTCGCCGTTCCGGCCGTTCAGCTCGGCGTCTTCGCGCTGAGCAACGTCACCCTCACCGCGGAGCTGACGGTCCCCTTCGACGACCGGCCGGTTTCGTTCCGCTTCGCCGTCTCCGAGCGGCACCAGCCGTTCAACCTGAGCGTCTCGCTCTTCGGCGGCGGCGGATTCTTCTCCATGATCGTCAGCACCCGCCGGGTCGAACTGGTCGAAGAATCACTGGAGTTCGGCGGCAACGCCTCCCTCGACCTCGGTGTCGCCAGCGGCGGCGTCCATCTCATGGGCGGGGTCTACTTCGCCCTCACCGGACAGTCCGTCACGCTCACCGGCTATCTGCGCTGCGGGGGCTACCTCTCCGTCCTCGGGGTGGTCAGCGTCTCCGTGGAGTTCTATCTCCAGCTGACCTACGTCAAGGACAGCGACAAGCACACCACGGAGGTGTTCGGTGCGGGGAGTCTCTGCGTCAGTGTGCGGGTGGCCTTCTTCACCAAGTCCGTCACGCTCAGCCTCCAGCGCCGGTTCGGCGGTTCGCCCGCCGATCCCGGCTTCGCCGATTGCGTCGAGCCGGCCGACTGGGACCGGTACTGCCTGGCCTTCGCCCCGTGAGGCGGCCGGGCGGAAGCTGCGGAAGGGCGGGAGCGGACCGTGACCATCGACCAGCGCATCCAGTGGGTCCTGCTGCCGGCCGGGCTGAGCCCGGACGGCAGCCAGGCCCGGTTCTCGCTCTTCGTGGCCCCCAGACTGGGCGCCGACCGCGAGGTCACCCTCGCCGACTTCCCGGATTTCCAGGACTGGCCCGCACGGCTGGCCACCGCGAGCTTCTTCGTCGTCACCACCGATGCGAACGGCACGGCGTCCGACGGCGAGGCCGGGCCGCTCACGGTTTCCGGCCCGGCCGCCGACTCGGCACTGTGGCAGCGCCTCTTCCCGCCGCACACCCCCGTGACGCCCTTCGAGTTCGACGACTTCCGCAAACCGGTCAAGGTGTCGTACCCGGCCAGGGGGCTCGCGGACACCACGCGCGGGGCGTTCGCCGCCGCCGCGGCCGGCTCGCCGGAGGAGCTCCCCACCGCCAGCGGTATGAGCCAATTCGCCGGCTTCGCCCCGGCCCAGGACATGCCGACCCGGCTGCAGGAGATCGCGGCCACCCTCGCCGCCGCCGACCAGCTCGCCGCCGACCGGCCCGACGGACCGGCCGAGCCCGAACTCGGCCCGCAGGACGCCTTCCTCGCCTTCCACCAGCAGGAGAAGCAGCTCGCCACGTTCGCCGGGCCCCGGCCCCTTGACGAACCGCCGCCCGAGCCCCCGCCCCGCCCGGTGCCGCCGGCCATCGACTTCCACCAGATGCTCTCCGCCCTGGGCGACCACCCCGCGCTGCTGCGCCGGCTCGGCCTGGTCGTGGACCTCACCCTGCCGGTCGGCCGGCTGACGCCCGCCCGCGGGGAGCGGGGCCTGGCGATGGCCCCGCGGTTCGCGTCCCTGGTGCCCGACGCGGCCTCCCAGGACCTGACCCCGGCGACGCGGTACGCGCTGGTCCCCGGCGAGGACTTCTGCGCCGCCGCCTCCGGCGGGGACCCCCTGGGGCCGCCGGCCCGCGGCCTGTTGGCGCTGCCCGATTCCGAGTACGCCATCGAGCAGGCCGACATCGACGGCGTGAACCTCAAGCTGCTCGCCGCATCCGCCGCCGCGTCGGTGCCGGACGACGTCTCACCGGACGGGAGGACGCCGGAACACTCGGCGCCGCCGAGCCTGCGGACGGCCGGCCTCGCCGTCGTACAGGGCGGGCGCGCCCAGGCCCTGCAGTCCGGGTTCCGGCGGGCCGCGGCGCAGCAGGACGCCCTCGGCAACGGCGGCTCCCCCGTCCTGACCGCCGAGGACCTGGTGCGCGGCCATCGGGTCGACGTCTTCGACGAGAGCCGGCAGCAGTGGTTCTCGCTCCATCAGCGCATCGTCCACTACAACCCGCCGGACGGGGACGGCGATGGGCCGATCGCCACGGTGACGGACGAAGGGTTCTTCCAGCCCGGCATGACCCGGCCGGAGGGGGCCGCCGAGCGGCTCCACGTCCACGAGCACCTCGTCTGCTGGGACGGCTGGGCACTGTCCGCGCCCCGCCCCGGCCTGGCACTGGTCGACGAGGGCCCGGCCGGCGAGGACGGCGACGAACCGCCCGGGCCGCGGCGCATCACCAACCGGGCCACCACGACCCTGCCGCTGCAGATCGAGGCGGAGACCTTGCCGGGGACGCTGCCCCGGCTGCGGTTCGGCCGCTCCTACCGCCTGCGCATCCGCACGGTCGACCTCGCGGGCAACGGCCCCTCCCTGGACGAGGCCGAGCGGCTCATGGACCAGGACGTGCTGGTCCTGCCCTCCGCCGGGGGTGAGGTCTTCCGCCGCTACGAGGCCGTGGCCGCGCCCACCGTGCTGCCGCGTGCGCCGTTCACCGAGGGCGATTCGGCACACCGGCTGGTGATCCGCAGCACCGCCGAGCAGTCCCCCCAGCAGTACGCGGACGACTTCAACGCCCGGCCGCCGGTCGCCGGCGGCACGCATCCGCCGTACCGGGCGGTCGACGAACGGCACCTGGTCGCCCCCAAGGCCTCGCTGGAGGCCGTCGAGCGGCACGGCCTGCTCGACGCGGCGATCGGCTCCGCCGACCCCGAGACCCGCCGGGCGGTGTACGAACTGGCCGTGCGGGAGAGCGGTCAGCTGGACGACCCGTCGCTGGACGGCGTCGCATTCGTCGACTTCCCCGGACCGGGACCCGGCCCTTCGTCGGACGGCTCGCCGGAGGACGGCCCGCCGGACGACAGCCCGCCGCAGCGCTACGTCGTGCACACCGGGGAGCAGATCGAGCTGCCGTACCTGCCCGATCCGCTGTCGCTCGGCGTGGTCTTCCGCGGTCTGCCCGGCGTGCCGGACCAGGAACCCTTCGAGGTGCCCTGGGCCGGACCGGACTGGTCCACGCCGAAGTCCCTGCGGCTGCGCCTCGTCGAGGGCACCGGCCCGCCCCAACTGGACGCGGCGGCCCGGGTCCTGACCGTCGCGCTGCCGAAGGCCGCGGTCCGCACCGTGCGGGTCTGCTCCAAGGCGGTGGCCAACGAGAAGATCCTGGGCATGCTCCACTGGTGCCGGGAGGCGCTCGGTGACGGCGAGCAGTTCGAGAAGGTGATGGGCGCCGCCCGGGCGAACCGGCACTGGATGACCACCCCCTGGCACGAACTGACCCTCACCCACGCCGTCCAGCGGCCGCTGCTCGCCCCGGCCCTGACCCTGTTCGACATCACCGGCCGCGGCCTCGGCGACACCGGTGAACACCTGGCCGGGTTCTTCGAAGTGGACGCGCCCAGCACCGAGCGGATCGACCTCGTCGCGCACTGGACGGAGGAGATCGACGACCTCGCCGAGCCGGGGCCCCGGACGCGGGACCTCACCGCCCCGGTCTTCCGCCTGCCGCTGGCCCTGGCCGTTCCGTTCGGCCCGGGCGTCGACGTCAACGACGTTCCCAGCAGCCTCGACGGGAACCAGCTGTTCTTCAGCACCGGTGCCGCCGCGGCGGTGGCGAACGACCCGGGAAACGTCCCGCCCCCACCGGAGATGCAGGAGTTCGGCGACACCAAGCACCGGCAGGTGACGTACCGGCCCATCGCCACCACACCGTTCGGCGACTGCTTCCCGCCCGAGTTCGCCGCCGACCCGGAGCAGAAACTGCTGGCACAGTGGGGCGAGCCGGTGCCGCACACCGTTCTGAGCAGCAGCAGACCCGCCGCGCCCCAGGTGCTCGACTGCCTCCCCACCCTGGCCTTCGAAACGTCCGGCGCCCTGCCCGGGACCCTCGCCCGGCACCGCCGCGGGGGCGGGCTGCGCCTCTACCTCGCACGGCCGTGGTTCACCTCCGGCAGCGGCGAACTGCTCGCGGTGCTCGTCCCGGAGGAGGGCGAGGAGCCGAGCGAGGGCGCGTACCCCTTCATCACCCTGATGGGCCGCGACCCCGCGCACCGGTCCGCGCCGGTCACGCTGCCCACGCCGGCCCACTTCCCCGGCGCCGAACAGGTCAGGTCCGGCCTGGTGCTGCCGGACCCGGACGCCTTCTTCCCGGGCTTCACGGTCACGGCGGTGGGCTTCCGCCCGCAGTTCGCCGAGAAGAGCGGCCGCTGGGTCTGCGATCTGGACGTCGACCTGGGCGACGCCTACCTCCCGTTCGTCCGGCTGGCCCTCGCCCGCTTCCAGCCGGACTCCCTGGAGGGCGAGCACCTGTCCCCGATCGTGCACACGCCCGTGCTGCGGACCCTGCCCGACCGGGTGCTGACCGTCGAGGGAACGGACCCGCTGACCGTGCGGCTCTCCGGGCCGAACTACCTCAGCGACTTCACCCTCGGCGGAGGCGTCAGCCCCGAGGTGCGTGTGTCCCTGTGGCAGCGGGACCCGGAGATCCCGGACGACGCGGTCGCCTGGCGAAAGCTCGACGACACCGAGATCCTGCTCGACCCGGAGGACACCTCCCGCCCCGACCAGACCTATTCCGGCGAGTTCTCCCTGCCCTCACCGCTGCCCCCGGGCCCCCTGCGGCTGCTGGTGACCGAAAGCGCGGTCTCCGGTTCGGACTTCGCCGTGAGCGAGCTCTTCGGCCCGCTCGGGACCCAGGTGATCTACGCCGACACCGTGCCGCTCTAGGGAAGCGGCAAACCCCTCCCCCCCGGCCGGCCCGGGGTCAGCGCACCCGGCTCGACCACGCGCCGGCGCCCTTCCCCGCCCGCCACTCCGACGCCAGCACCGACCAGATCTCCTCGTCGTGCCGCTGCCCCCGGTAGAGGTAGCTCTCGCGCAGTACGCCGTCCCGCGTCATGCCCAGGCGCCGGGCCACGGCGATGCTGGGCGCGTTCGTCGACGAGACCCACCACTCCACCCGGTGGATGCCGCGCTCCTCGACGGTCCAGTCGATGAGGACCCGCGCGGCCCGGGTCGCCAGCCCCTTGCCGACCGCGGACGGTTCCAGCCAGCAGCCCGCCTCGGCGTTGCCCTGCGCGATGTCCATCGTCCGCAGGATGACCGCGCCGACCAGCGTGCCGTCGGTCCGGATGCCGTGGATCCGCCCGGTGTCGGCGGCGGCCTTCTCGGCGTACCCCTGGAGGAACGCCCGGCTCGACGCCAGGTCCGTCACGATGTCGGGGAGCCCGTTGTGCTGCCCGATGAACTCCCGGCCCCGGTCGATGTGGGCCAGGAACTCGCCGGCCTGCCACGGCTCCAGCGGGCACAGCTCGGCACCGTCGTCACCGAGGGATATCGCGTACATGGTCACCTTCCGCGGTCGGGAGCATCGGGGGTCGTGGGCGAGATGGCGTTCCGCCGCAACGCATAGGTGCGCAGGGCGAGTTGGGCCTCGAACCGGAAGTGCGGGTCGCCGAGCCGGTCGCCGAAGAGCTCGTCGAGCCGGCGCAGCCGTTTGCGGGCCGTCTGCGGGTGAATGCCCAGGGCCTTTGCCACCTCGGGTGCGGTACGCCCCCAGGACATCAGCAGGGCGTCCAGCGTTTCGGCGAGCCGCACGGCCCGGCCCCGCGGCAGGTCCGCGAACGCGCCCAGCACCCGCCGGCCGAGCAGCAGCCCGATGTGCGCACTCCGGAGCAGATGGAGGTCCGCCAGTTCCTCGTCGGCGTGCAGGAACACCCCGCCGTCCGGCTCGGCGCCCGGCGCCCGTTCGGCACGGTGGTCGAGGGCGAGACGGGCGCACTGCAGCGAGAGCCAGGCCTCGTGCACGGCGACGGCCGGACCCACGGCGGCGACGCGGCCCCGGGCGGCGGTGCGCACCCGGTCGACCAGTCCGCCGGTCCCCGGCTCGGGAACGACCAGCACCGCGTCGCTGCCCCGGTGGACGGTGAGCAGCTCGGCGTCGGCGCCCGGTACGGTGAACCGGCCCGCCGACCGGACCACGACGCAGGCGACCGTCCGCGGCAGCGGCCAGCGGGCGCGGGACGCCAGCGGCCCCAGCGGTGCCTGCTCCGGCCCTCCCCCTCGGGGCTGCTCCAACAGCCGCTCCACCAGGGTGCGGCGGGCCCGCTTCAGCTCGTCCTCCGAGCGCAGCTGCGCCGCGAGGAAACCCCGCACCGCCTCGTTGGACAGGGCGTTGATGTGGATCAGTACCGCTTCGTGCAGCGGTACGACGATCTGGGGCGGCAGCGACGCCTCTTGTACGAGCTCGGCGTACCGTCGGCTGCCCACCCGCGCGCCGACACGGAATGCGGCCTGGAGCCCGTCCGTCGTACGGCCGTTGAGGAATTCGATGCGGCCCAGGTGCCGGAAGTGGCGGATGTGGTGGTCCTGCGGGCTGTCGGGATGCTCGGTCAGCTCCGCGAACTGCCGCAGGGCGCGACGGATCGAGTCGAGGAGATCGCGTCCGACGGCGGAGTCGAGCGGGCGGCGGTACGCGGACACCTCCTCGCGGATCGCCTCGACCATGTCGGCGACGATGGCGTCGATCCGCGGGCGGATCAGTGCGGCCAGCGCCACGGGCAGCTCGTGCCAGGGCTCACGCCGGAACGTCTCGGCCGATGACGCCATCGCAGTAACTCCGTCTCGGGCGGCGGGAGATGGGAGGGGACGGGGGCGGGGATTGGGGTGGGGACGGGGACACACGGGGGCGGGGCACGGGCTTCCGGGCACGGGCTGCACCCGGTGAGGCGGAGCCGAGGAAACATGTCACGCGGATGACATCTTCTCCGCTCCGCGCCCGTTCTGCCTGGTAGGGCTTCCGCGCACGGCGCCAGTGTGGATCCGACGTTACGCGGCGGTAGCTTCCGTGTCTCGCCCTTGCGACAAAGAACCACAGGGGCAAAGGACGGGACCGAGGGTTGACCAACCCTGCCTCGATCCAAGGCACTTGGCGCACGGGACCTCCGCCGCACCCCCCTCCAGAGCACGGCAGAGGAGATCCCCATGCGCACCTTCAGATCCCGGCCCGCTCCCCGACTGCGGCTGCTGACCGCGGCCCTGACCGGGCTCGCCGCCGCCACCTGCCTCGGTCTCGCCGGCGCCGCCCCGACCCAGGCCACGCCGTCCGCGGGCAGCTCCGCCCCGAGCGTTGCGGCAGACGATCCGGTCGGCCCGCGCCAGGACGGTTTCCTGCCGGCCCTCGCGTACTCCGCGCTCCACCCCACGGCCGTTCCGACCGGGGCGAACGACGGGAACTGCCGTCCCACCGCCGGCCATCCGCGTCCCGTCGTACTGGTCCACGGTACGTTCGAGAACCGCTACGCCAACTGGGCCGGTCTGGCGCCCCGGCTCAAGGATGCCGGCTACTGCGTCTACGCCCTCAACTACGGCCGAGACTCGACCGGACCGCTGATGGCCACCGGCGACATCCCCACCTCCGCACGCCAACTCGCGTCCTTCGTCGATCGGGTCCGGGCCGCGACCGGTGCCGCGAAGGTCGACCTGGTGGGCCACTCCCAGGGCGGCCTGCTGCCGCGCTACTACTTCAAGAATCTCGGCGGCTCGACCAAGGTGGCCAAGCTCATCGCCCTGACCCCGACCAACCACGGCACGTCGCTCTGGGGCCTCGGCCTCCTCGCCCACCTCTTCCCCGGCGGTGACGCCATGATGGAGTCCTCCTGCCCGGCATGCCGCCAGCAGGTCACCGGCTCGGACTTCCTCAACGACCTGAACGCGGGCGGCGAGACCCACCCCGACGTCACGTACACGGTCATCACCAGCCGCCACGACGAGGTCATCACCCCCTACACCTCGGCCTACCTCGCCGCAGCCCCGAACGTCAGCAACCTCACGGTCCAGGACTACTGCCCCGCCGACCGCACCGACCACGTCGACATCAGCTACGACCCCACGGCCACCACCCTCACCCTCAACGCCCTCGACCCGGCCCACACCCAGCGCCCGGCCTGCTGACGCGACGTCACCAAGCATGCAGATGTGGCCACACGGAGCGTTCCGCGTGGCCACATGGCCTCCGGGGCTGGACGGCGGGCCGGTGCCGTGGGCGAGATGACCCGAGCCGCGCCGCCCGGCCGGTACTTGAGATCCCCGGCCGGGCCCCGCGCCACCTCAGCCGGCGGCCGAGTCGGCAGTCCGCCCGGTCACCCTCCGGCCCGGCAGGACGGCGAGGACCAGGAGGGTGCCGATGGCCATGATGATGCCGCCGGTCAGGCTGGTCGTGGCGACGCCGTGGGCGAAGGCCCGGTGCACGGCGTCGACCAGGGCGTGGGCCTGAAGGGGGCCGCCGGACGGGTCCTGGGCGATCCGTTCGGCGACCGCCAGGCCGCCGCCCACCGAGTCCCTGGCGGCGTCCATGGCGGCGGCCGGGAGATGGCCGCCGGCCAGGTCGGTCAGTCGGTCCCTATAGGAGGTGCCCAGCAGCGACCCCAGCACCGCGATGCCGAGCGAGCCGCCGAGTTCCAGGGCGGTGTCGTTGGCGCCGCCGCCCACCCCCAGCTCGTCCTCCGGGAAGGACCCCATGATGGTGTCGGTGGCCGGGGACACGCTCAGGCCGATCGCGAAGCCCAGCATCATCATCGGCGCCAGGAAGTCGGCGTAGGCCGAGCCCTGGTCGATCCGGGTGAGCAGGAAGACCCCCGCGGTCCCGATCGCCATACCGGCCACCACCATCGCCTTCATGCCCAGCCGCGGGGTCAGCCGGCCGGTCACCGCCGCGCCGGCGAACACCGCACCGGCCAGCGGCAGCAGCCGTACGCCGGTCTGCAGCGCGTCGTAGCCGAGGACGAACTGCAGGAACTGCGTGGAGTAGTAGAGCGCGCCGAAAGTGCCGAAGAAGAAGAACAGCACCGCGAGCAGGGAGCCGCTGAAGGGGCGCAGCGTGAACTTCCGTACGTTCAGCATGGGGTGCGGGTGCCGCAACTCCCAGGCCACGAAGGCCGGCAGGCCCAGGCCCGCGACCACGGCGGCGGTGACCGGGCCGGCGCCCCAGCCGAAGTGCGGGCCCTCGATCGTCGCGTAGACCAGGCTGCCGACGGAGACGATCGACAGCAGACCGCCCACGTAGTCGATCCGGCCCATGCCCTGCGCCTTGGACGACGGCACCAGGACCAGCGCGCCGATGACCGCGACGACCGCGACGGGGACGTTGATCAGGAAGGTGGAGCCCCAGGCGTGGTCCTCCAGCAGCCATCCGGCGACCAGCGGGCCGACGGCGATGGCGAGACCGGAGGTGGCGGTCCAGGCCGTGATGGCGCGGGCGCGCTCGGCCTTCGGGAAGACCGCGACGAGCAGGGAGAGGGTGGCCGGCATGACGACGGCGGCGCCGACGCCCATCACCGCCCGGGCCGCGATGACCAGCTCGGTCCGGTCGACCAGGCTGCCCATGACCGAACCGCCGGCGAAGACCACCAGACCCGTGAGGAGCGCGCCGCGACGGCTGTATTTGTCGCCGATCGCGCCCAGCACCAGCATCAGCGCGGCGTACGGGACGGTGTAGCCGTCGACGACCCACTGCAGATCGCTGCTGCTCAGGCCCAGGTCCCTGGTCATGTCCGGCGCGGCCACGATCAGCGAGGTGTTCGCCATGACCACGATCAGCAGGCTCAGACAGAGCACGAGCAGGGCCCACCACCTGCGCGGATACGGGGCTTCCCGCTGCTCCACGGGCGCGAGAGCGGGCGTGGACGCACGGCGCCCAGCCGCGGGCGCTGCCGGCGGGGATATGGATGCGGGATCGACGGGCGACACGGAACCTCCACGGCGAGGGGAACGGGAAAGAGGACAGGAAGGAGGAAAGGGAGGAGGAAAGGGAGGAGGAAAGAAAGGAGGAGAACAGCAGCGACAGCGACAGCAGGAAACGGCGAAGCCGAACTTGCACAGCCATGTGCAACCATATGAACCTGCACAGCACTGTGCAAGTAAGTAGGATGGAGAGGCATCGCCGACACAGGAGCCGCACGCCCATGACCACCCGCCCAGGGGCCGCCCCGCAGCGCAGCCACGCCCGCTCCAACCGCGCCCGCATCCTGGCCACCGCCCGCGAGGAGCTCAGCCGCAACCCCGAAGCGAACCTGGAGGAGATCGCCCGCGCGGCCGGTGTCGTCCGCCGCACGCTCTACGGCCATTTCCCCAACCGCCAGGCCCTGATCGCCGCGCTCGCGGAGGAGGCCGCACAGTCACTGGAGGAGGCGTTCACCTCGGTGCGGCAGTCCGACGCCGCGCCCGCGACGGCCCTGGCCCGCAAGACGCTGGCCGTCCGGGCCGTCGGTGACCGCTACCGCATGCTCATCGCCCTCGGCCGCCGCGACCTGGGCGAGGAGGGCATCCGCGCCGCGCTCGCCCCGGTGCGCGCGGAGGCGACCGCGATCCTGGAACGCGGCCAGCGGGAAGGCGTCTTCTCCGACCACCTCCCCGCCCCGGTCCTCGCCCAGGCCCTGGAATCCCTCACCCTGACCCTCATCGAGGCGCAGGACCCGTCCTCCTGGCACGACCCCACCGGCGACGCGACCGCCCTGGCCGTCCTCATCGCCGCCGGCCTCACCCCGGCCGCGGCGCGTACGTGCCTACGGTCCGCCCGCGCGGAGCTGGACAACAGCCCCGGCCCTGCCGACTAGAAAGCTCGTCGTCCGGGACGTCATCAAGGACGCGGACGGCACGGTGCACACCCGCTACGACCCAACCCGCCTGTCGGCTACAGCTGTTGCCGGAGCCACCAGAAGGCGAGGCCGACCGCACGCGTGCCGAGGCCGTGTCAGGTGCCGCGCAGCAGATGGGCGGCCGCGTCGCGGCGGTGGCGACGCACCCACCGCCTCAGGCGGACCATCCGGGTCACCCAGCCTGGTGACCAGCGTGAGCTGCCGCTTCGCGCGAGGGCCCCGGGGTCCATCCCCTCTCCCACCCACGCAGTGACACAACACACAAGCGCGCCGCCCCCTTCCGGCAACATCCGGCCGCGCGCCGCCACCTCACCAACCTCCCGTGTCAACCCCTTCACCCCCTGTAGGCGAACGGTCCGAATAGTGGGCGTTCACGTCGTACGGGCAGGTCGGACCCCCAGACTTTTCCGGCTCACCGACGTCTCACCCAATGAACAGGCACGACCATGAGCCGGACAAACACCCGGTCCCCCGAGGACTCCCCGCAGGCCGCACCGGACGGCGAGTCCGTGCTGTCGCACGGCCTCAAGCAGCGTCATCTGTCGATGATCGCGCTCGGCGGCGTCATCGGCGCGGGGCTCTTCGTCGGCTCCGGGGCCGGTATCGCCGCGGCCGGGCCGGCGATCGTGCTGCTCTTCATCGGGGCCGGCGCACTGGTCATGCTGATCATGCGGATGCTCGGCGAGATGTCCGCCGCCCGGCCCTCCACCGGCTCGTTCTCGGTGCACGCGGAGCAGGAGCTCGGCTCGTGGGCCGGGGTCACCTCGGGCTGGATGTACTGGCTGATGCTCTGCGCCGGCGTGGCCGCCGAGGCCACCGCGGCCGGCACGATCATGCACACCTGGGTGCCGTTCCTCCCCGGCTACGGCTGGGTGGCGGTCTTCATGGCGTTCTTCTGCGCCAGCAACCTGACCGCCGTCAAGAACTTCGGTGAGTTCGAGTTCTGGTTCGCCGCGATCAAGGTCGCGACGATCGTGGCCTTCCTGGTGCTGGGTCTGCTGGGCATCCTCGGGGTCTTCGGCAACCCGCCCGGCACCCGCCACCTCACCGGCCACGGCGGCTTCTTCCCCACCGGCGCCGCCGGACTCGCCGCCGGCCTGCTCACCACCATCTCCGGCTTCGCCGGTCTGGAGACCGTCACCATCGCGGCGGCGGAGTCCGACCATCCGAGCCGGAACGTGGCCCGCGCCGTCCGCACCGCCGTCTGGCGCATCGCCGTCTTCTACATCGGCTCCATGGCCGTGGTCGTCACCCTGGTCCCGTGGAACGACCCGAAGGTCGCCACGGAGGGCCCGTACGTCACCGTGCTCGACCGGCTCGGGATCCCGGCCGCCGGCACGATCATGCAGGTCGTGGTGCTGGTGGCGCTGCTCTCCGCGATGAACGCCAACATCTACGGCTCCTCGCGCATGGCGTACTCCCTCGTCAACCGGGGCCAGGGCCCGCGCTTCCTGAGCCGGGTCACCCGGGGCGTGCCGGCCGCGGCGGTCCTGGCGTCCTGCGCCTTCGGCTTCGCCGCCGTGATCGCCGGGATCGTCTGGCCGACCACCGTGTTCGCCTGGCTGCTGAACATCGCCGGCTGCGCGGTGCTGGTCGTCTGGTCCATCGTCTGCCTCACCCAGCTGAGGATGCGCCGCCGCCTGGAGCGCGAGGCACCCGAGCTGCTCTCCGTGCGGATGTGGGGCTTCCCGTACCTGACCTGGCTGGCGTTCGCCGCCATCCTCGGCATCTTCGCCGTCATGGCCGCCTCGGCCGACGGCCGCAACCAGCTCGCCGGCACGGCCCTCGTGGTGGCCGCCCTGGCCACCGCCGGCCACCTCAAGCAGCGGCGCGACCGGCGGGAGAAGACCACGGGCTGAGGCCGGGGGCCCTGGGCCGGTCCGCCTCCTGCGTCAGGTCGGCGGGACACCGGCCGTCCGGCAGCCGCCGGGCCCGGGCGGGACCGCGGTTTCCGCACTTACGCGTGCCATCGGCGTCAGCACCCCCGCGAGCGACGCGAGCCCGTCGCGCTCCGCGTCGGCTGCCAGACGTGCCAGTTCGGTGAGGATCTCGTGCAGCGCGGTCCGGCGTGCCGTGGGCTCCACGTCGTCCAGGGCCTGGATGACGAGCTGGGGCACCTCGACCCCGCCGGTCACCTGGACCACGAGGCAGCGCGGCACCAGATCGGACAAGGCGAGGGTGAACCAGGACGGCAGGGCCATCCCGGCCGAGAGCAGGTCCGCCAGTGCCACCCGGCCGAGCACCGCGGCCCATGCGAGGGCCTTGCGGTGCACGGGCGGCAGCCGGACCACGGCCGTGGACACGAGTTTCCGGGCGGAGAGGACGTCCGACGGGAGGCCGGGGCGGACGAGCAGGACCGCCGGAACGTAGGCGGTGTGCGCGAGGAAGGTGCGCAGGGCGAGCGGATGGGAGAGCACGTCGGCCGGCAGCTGTTCCGCCAACTCCTCGGCCTCGACGGGGAGGTTCGTGCGCTCCGCCATGTGCGCGATGAAGTCGGTGCCTTCGGCTCGGGACATCGGCGGCACCAGGACGTGGCGGACGTCGGCGGTGTCGACGAGGTGCTCGGCGGCCGTGGCCAGGACCAGGCAGTCCGGATGGCCGGCGAAGGCGCGCAGCACGGTGCCCCCGGCCTGGTCCGTGCCGAGGTCGTCCAGCAGCACCAGGAGCGGTTCCTCCGCGACGCGGGCCAGCAGGGCGGCCAGCGCGTCCGGCCAGTCGTGGAGGTACAGCTCCTCGTCGGTCAACCCGCGGCCGAACGTCCGGTCCAGCCAGGCGTTGACCTCCTCCACGAGGTAGCGCGGCTCGGCGGCCGTGGTGCCGCCCGCGGACAGCGCGAGCACGGTCCGGCCGGCCCGGAGGCCGTCCGCGGTGTCGCAGAGCACATGGGTCTTCCCGACGCCGGGGAGCCCGCACAGCACGACCGGTGCCCCGCCCGCGGTCACCGCGGCGTGGGCGGCCGCCACGGCGGAGCTCCGTTGCCAGCCGCTGGCCGGGGCGTGGAAGGCCGACCGGTAGGTCGCCGCGGGCGACGGCTGCCCGGCCCGTAACGCCGACACCGCGGTCTGCGGCGGCCCGGGCGCCTCACCACGGATTCCGGCACACAGGCGGGTGAAGGACCGGGGCTGGTCCAGTCCGCCCCGGAAGTCGCAGTAGGTGAAACGCTCCAGGAAGTCGAGATCCTCCAAATCGGAGGCGCCGGGGAGCAACACGGGAATGACCCGAAGGGAGCGCCCGCTGACCCGGGCGCTGACCGCGAGCCGGACTTCCTCCTCCTGCCACGGCCCCAGACCATGTGCACCGCACATCACGAGGCAGCACGAACTGTCGGCCAGCGCCTCGCTCTGCCGCTCCTGCCAAGGCTCGCCGGCCACCAGGCACCAGTCGTCGAGGAACACGTGGAAGCCCTCCTCGTGCAGCCTCTCGACGAGTCGGTGCACCACCGGCAGATCCATGGCGTGGTAACTGATGAACGCGTCATAGGCCGACGCCGCGCGGCGGGCTTCGCTCTCCACCACTCCCCCATCGAACCGCGCCGGTACGCACACCGGCCTCAGCGACTGTAATCGCATGCGATTTCGACACTTGGCACGGCCACCCGATTATGCCCGCCGGCGACAAGCCAGGTCATCGCTCACGGCGCGGACAGGAGGCAGAACGAGCACCGGGCCCGCCTCCGCCAGTCGCCAAAGCCCCTCACTCGCCCCAGATCTTTCGATATGCCTGCCGGTACCCCTCCGAGTCCCAGGACAGTGCGCCGCCGCTGTTGGTGGCCGTGGCGATGTGGACGGGGGCGACGTACCCGCTGTCCGGGGCGCCGGCGAAGGCGCGGTTGAACTCGTCGATGATCTGCCAGCCCTGTTCGGAGAGCGGCTCGGGGACGGTGGCGGCCTGGAACTGCTTGCCGTTGACGCGCTGGAAGGCCGACGGATCGCCGTCGCCGGCACCGATGTTGTAGGGGGCGCCGGCGCCGTCCTTGCCCGCGGCGCGCAGGGCGGGGGCGGCGTGCTGGAAGTACAGGTCGTTGATGGCCGCGGAATACGTCCACCTGTGGCCGAAGCGGGAGAGCAGCGAGCGGACTTCCCCGATGGAGCGGCTACTGGCCTGCGGGATGGGGATGTTGGTGTAGCTCAGCAGCCGCACGCCGGAGCAGGTGGCGAGTGCCTTCTTGATCAGGTCGGACTTGTGCTTCGCGAACGGCACCGAGGCGTCGGTGAACAGGACGACACCGGCACGGCCGTTGGAGCGGTCGATGATCCAGTCGGCGCTGATCTTCGCGACGTCCTCGACCTGGGAGGTGATGTTGCTGAAGAGCTGCAGGTCCTTGCTGGGGCCGGGGGCCGCGGTGGCGTGCCAGCCGATCAGCGGAATTCCCGCCGTACGGGCCTTTTTGACGTCCTCCGGGGCGATGCCGGGATCGAACCCGCTCAGCACGATGCCGTCCGGCTTGAGGTCGAGGGCCTGCCGGAAGGCGGCCCGTTGGCCGCCGGGCGTGCCCTGGCCGTTGAGGGTGCGGGCGTGCCAGCCGAGGATCTTGGCGGCTTCCTGGAAGCCCTGGGCGACTCCGGCGACGCCCGGATTGGTCAGGGTCTGGGCTATGTAGACGACGGTCTTGCCGTGCACGGCCTTGGGCCCGGTGGTGGGGCCCTTCCAGGGGGCGTTGACCGCCTCGGCCTTCTTGACGGCCTGTGCGGCCCGGGAGCGGGCGGTGGGGCAGCCGGGCTTGGCGGAGCTCTTGTGGGAGGCGGCGGCACCGGCGCCGGCATCGCAGCCGGCGGTGGCCATGACCAGGAGTGCGGCGGCGGTCATGACCGCCTTGCGGGTGGGGTGCACGGGTGTCCTCGCAGCGCAGGATGGGGGTACGGGTGGGGTGGGGGGAGACAGGTTACGGGTGACGGTGGTCCGTCGGGCAGCCGCCTTGGGGAGATGCCCCCACCGTCGGAGATGCCGCGTATGCCGCCCGTGCCGGACCCGGTGGAATCGCGCCAGTTCGCGCTCGCCTTCTCTCCCCCTTCGCACGGTTTCACTCCCTTTCCCGCTCCTTCGTTCCGCTTCCCGGCGGTCGCCGGAGCGTGGGTGACCAGGCATATCACTGGGCCTTAACAGACCAAAAGTGACGAAGAGTTGAATAGTGCGGGGCCTCGATGAGCCACGTCTTGCATGCCCGTGCACAAGCGGTAGTGTTCACGGCCGGTTGACCGTGTGGCGGAAACCTTTCGCTCGCATTGAGGTGCGAACCTCGCAATCTTCGTGTTTCACCGTCGTCACGTTGCCCGTCGTCGGCGGTCGGCACCACCACCTCGGTCACCGCTCAGCAGCACGTCGTAAGGAGGCCCGGGTGTCCGTGGACGCAGTGGACCCGCCGCAACACGAACCCGATCCGTCCCGGCGTTCACCGTTGCGGCCGCGGTTCCGTCAGCAGGCGGACGCCCTCCTCGACCGCTGGCCGTTCCGGCGGAAGCTCAACGTCCTGGTGATCGCGCCCGTCGCGGTCGTCGGCGTGCTGCTGGGCATCGGCGTCAACTCGCAGGTGCAGAAGGCCCAGGACGCCGGCCGCAGCGCGGAGCTGGTGCGGGACAGCGAGCAGGTCACCCGGCTGATCAACGACGTGCAGGCCGAACACCGGCAGGCGCTCCTGCTGTCCGTGGAGCAGGAGTCGGTGCGGCCCGGCGCCGCACTGCCGTCCACCGCCGCCTACCGCCGGACCCAGCAGGACACCGACGAGCAGGTCACCGCCGTGCATTCCGCGTTCGGCCCGGGCCTGCCGAAGGACGAGGCCCGCGCCCTTGCGTACATCCGCGGTCTCGCCGTACTGCGCGACAAGGTCGAACGCGGATCGGTGCCGGCCGCCACCATCGACCCCGCCTACGCCGCCGCCGTCGGCTACCTGATCGACGGCATCGGCCTGGACCGCTACGCCGGCACCTCGTCGTCCTCGGTCACCAACCTCCTCGACACGGTGCTGCGCGCCGACGCCGCCCACGCGGCCTTCGAGAGCGGGGTGTTCTCCGCCCAGACCCGGGACGCCAACGCGCTCACCGAATACACCCGCGCGGTCGGCGCCCACAAGCTCTACGAGGAGCAGACCGCACGGTTCGGCCGGATCGCCGACCCGGAGCAGGTCCTGGCGCTCGACGCGATCGAGCGGGACGCCGAACAGAACGGCATCGAGGCCCAGTTCGCGGAGCTCCAGATCGACCCCGGCTCCCTGCAGGGCCAGACCCCGCACCAGCTGCGCAAGGCGATGGCCGCCGGAACCCGGCAGGCCGAGGCCCGCCTCTCCGTCACCCGGTCACTGATCGAGCAGATCGCCGCCCGGGCCGACGGCCTCTCGCACAGCGCCCTCGAGAACGCGCTGACGATGCTCGGCCTCGCCCTGCTCGGCTTCGCCGCCTGGCTGACCTTCTCCGTCCTGGTCCGGCGCTCGGTCGTCCGCCCCCTGGCGGCCCTGACCGGCGCCGCCCAGCAGGTGGTCGACGTGGCCGGCGAGGAGCTCGCCAGGGTCGAGGACGACGATTCCACGGACCGTACCCCGCTGCGGCCACGGCCGATCCCGGTCCCGGTCCGCGACGAGATCGGCCACCTGGCCGAGGCGTTCAACCAGGTACAGGTCACCGCCGCGGCGCTGCTGGAGCGGCAGGTGCTCAGCCGCCGCAACGTCGCCGAGATGTTCGGCAACGTCGGACGCCGGGTCAGCAACCTCACGTCGCGCCAGCTCATGCTGATCGACGCGGTGGAACGCGAGGAGACCGACCCCGACGTCCTGGAGCGGATGTACCGCATCGACCACATCGCCGTCCGCCTCCAGCGCAACGCCGACAGCCTGATGCTGCTCGCCGGCATCCGGGACCCCGAGGTGGAGGCCCGGCCGACCGGTCTGGCCAACGTCATCCGGGCGGGCCTCGGCCAGATCGAGGGATACCAGCGGGTGTCACTACGGGCCGAGACCGAGGTCGTGGTCGCGCCCGACATCGTCGACGACCTGACGCTGATGCTCGCCGAACTGCTGGAGAACGCGGTCTCGTTCTCCCCGTCCGACACGCCCGTCGAGGTCGTCGTCCGGCCCGGAACCGACGTCACCTCGGACGGCGGGGCCCTGATCGAGGTCATCGACCACGGCCTCGGCATGAGCGCGGAACGCCTCGCGGAGGAGAACTCCCGGCTGGTCCGCCGGGAACGGCTCGACCTCGTACCGACCAAGGTCCTCGGCCTGTTCGTGGTCGGGAACCTCGCCCGGCGCTCCGGCATCCGGGTCACCCTGAGCCGCACCCCGGGCGGCGGGGTCACCGGCACCGTCTGGCTCCCCGCCGCGCTGCTGCTGGCGGTGACCCCCGCCCCGACGCCGGCCCTGACGCCCCCTCCGGAATCGGCGGAAGTAGCGCCAACGGCACAGGCCGAGCCCTCACCCACGAACGAGCCCGAGCCCACACCCGAGCCCGAGCTCGCACCAAAGGCAGCCGAGCCCCCATCCGCCTCGGCTTCCACCTCCACTTCCGCATCCGCCTCCGCCGCCACGCCCCTGCCCGTACGGGCCCTCGCCACCGCGCCCCAACGGCAGCCGGGCGGGACCTCCCGGGACGGCGAGCTCCCCCGGCGCCTGCCGCGCCGCGGCACGGACGACGCGGAGCGGAACACCCCGGCGTCCGCGCCCCGGACGGACCGGTCCGTCCGGCCGCTGCGACGGCGGGTACGGGGCGCGACGCTCGACATGACCTCCCCGACGGCCGACCGAGCGGCCCAGGCCGTGCGCCGGCCCGTCGACGCCGACGCGGTCCGATCGGAACTCGACGAATTCGAGGCCGCGGTACGCAGGGCGGAGCAAGAGAGTGCGCCCGCCACAAGCGAACCGGCGCCATCGACACACCAGCAAACCCGGAAGGAGTCGGGCAGTGAGCACGCCGACAGGTAACAGCGGTTCCGAGCGGGAGGAACCGACCGATCTGACAGCCGCCGCGGCCGACTTCACCTGGCTGCTGGACCGGTTCGCCACCCAGACCGCCGGGGTCGTCGACGCCATCGCGGTGTCGTCGGACGGCCTGCTGATCGCCGTCTCCCAACTGCGCGAACAGGCCGACTCCGAGCGGCTCGCGGCGATCGTGTCCGGCGTGACGAGCCTGGCCGCCGGCGCCTCCGGCAACTACGGCCTGGGCGGCCTCAACAAGGTCATCATCGACCTGGAGGGCGGCCATGTGCTGGTCTCGGCCATCGGCTGCGGTGCCGTCCTCGGCGTGGTCACCTCGAAGGAGGCGAAGCTCGGCAACATCGCCTACGAGATGACCCTCTTCGCCAACCGTGCCGGGAGCGCACTCACCCCCCAACTGGTCCTGGAACTCAAGAAAACAGCCGGCGCGACCCCGGCCCGCTGACCTGTGCCGCCCCCCACCACCGCCGCGGAAGGCGCTGGGGGGCGGGCGCTGAGCGGCTGGTCAGGGGCGGGAGCTGAGCAGCGGTCAGGGCCGGCCCTGGGCAGCAGGGCGGGGCCGGTGCTGAGCAGCGGTTCAGGGCCGGTGCTGAGCAGGAGGGCAGGGCCGGCGCTGAGAACAGAACCATTGCCGGCCCTGGAAGAGGCACTGGAAGAGGATCTTTGCGGGCGCCGAGAAGAGGATCATGATGGTGGCCGGTGAACCAGAACCGAACGAGTCACCGAACGAGTCAGCGGACGAGCGGACGGCCGAGCCAACGGACGGGCGGACGGGCGCGCCGGCGGACGAGCGAGCAGGCGAGTCAACGGGCGAGCGCACGGACGAGCCAGCGGACGAGCGAACAGGCGCGTCAACTTCAGCTGGCGAGTCGGCTGTCGAGTCAGCGAGCGATGCCCCGGGCCCATCGAAACCGGTCGGCCGCGCTCCCGCGATCCGGCCCTTCCTGCTGACGGCCGGGCGGGTGGCGGGGGGCGGCACCGGCCCACCGCTCCCGGTCGAGACCCAGATCGTCGCGACCGCGTCCGGGATCTCCGTCCTGGGTTCCCTGGCCTTCGAACAACACGACATCGTCGCCGCCTGCCGACAGCCGCAGTCGGTGGCCGAACTGGCCGCGCGGCTGCGCCTCCACCTCAACGTGGTCCGGGTGCTGGCGGAGGACCTGCGCACCGCCGGGCATCTGGCGGTCCACGTCCCGCACGCCGGCACCACCCAGGACATCTCCGTACTGCGAAGGGTTATCGATGGTCTCCGTGCCGTCCCCGACTCACGGGACACACTCCGTGACAGCGGTTGAACCGCCGCCGGTTCCGGTCAAGTTGGTCATCGCCGGCGGCTTCGGCGTCGGCAAGACGACGGCCGTGGGCGCCATCTCCGAGATCCGGCCGCTGACCACGGAGGCCGCCATCACAGAGGTCGCGGCGGGCGTGGACGACCTCTCCCACACCCCCGGCAAAACCACGACCACCGTCGCCATGGACTTCGGCTGCATCACCATCGACCCGACGCTGAAGCTGTACCTGTTCGGCACCCCGGGCCAGGACCGGTTCGGCTTCATGTGGGACGACGTGGTCGAGGGCGCCCTCGGCGGCCTGGTGATCGTGGACACCCGACGGCTCGACGACTGCTACGCCGCGGTCGACTACTTCGAGCACAAGAACATCCCGTTCGCCGTCGCCGTCAACGCCTTCGACGGCGAGATCCACCACGACCTCGACGAGGTCCGCTGGGCCCTGGACGTCTCCGACCACGTCCCCCTCACCGTCTTCGACGCCCGCAAAACAGGCTCGGTCCGCGACGCACTCCTGGTCGTACTCCAGGTCGCCCTCTCCCGCGCGGAGGACGCTACGGGGGAGTGACCGGGACGCCGCCGCTCGCGAGGCCGAGGAGCGAAGCCGTGCTCTTGTCGCCAGCCGAGGTGGCGGACGGTCTTGACGAGCGGCGTCGAGCAGCAGGATTCCGCGGCGATGCGGCCTGGTCCAGGGCAACCCCGCGGCGAGCATGTGCCGCGTCGGGCAGCTGCCGCGCCTCGTCTCCGCGGTTCTGGTGATCCTCGGGCTGTGGCAGCGCCCGACAGGGCGGGATTCCCTTCGCGCCGCGACCGCAATAGGCCGTCCAGGTGATGACCGTCGCCCTGTCGTCTCGCATGACGGCCGCCAGGGGGCGACTGTACGCGCGGCGCCCTAGCCGTGCTCGCCCACGCTGTACTTGCCGTCCACGCGACAGCGGGCAAGCGGGCCTCATCGCAGCGGGCTGTACGGGCCGTCAGCAGGCTGTACGAGTCGTCAGCAGGCCGTACGGGTCGTCAGGCGCGCGGGCCGGTCATGCCTTTCCGCGGACGACGGTGACGGAGCAGTGCGCATGGTGCAGCAGCGCCTGGCTCACCGAGCCCAGGAGCAATCCGGCAAAGCCACCGCGTCCCCTGGCTCCGACGACCATGAGCTGGGCAGTCCGGCTCGCCTCGATCAATACCTCGCGGGTTTCGCCGCTCAGAACTTCACGTCTGACCGTGACGTCCGGATAATTCTCCGTCCGGCCGGCGATCGCCTGGGCCAGCAGGCGCTCCGCGCTTTCGACGCCCGTACCGGGCGGCGCGTAATCCGGCAGCCACGCATGCGCGGCGACGACCTCGGCTCCGCGCAGCGCTGCCTCGGCGAAGGCGAATTCGACCGCTTCCGCACCGACCTGCGAGCCGTCGACGCCCAGCACGATCGGCCCGGCTTCCGCCGGTTCCTCGCGGGCCACCATCACCGGACACCGGGCATGGGCGGCCAGCGACGCCGCCGTTGATCCCAGCAGCAAGCCCATGAAGCCCCCCATGCCCCGGGGGCCGACGACCACCAGGTCCGCGGCTCGCGACTCGGCCTCCAGAACCGCCACCGGTTCACCCGTCACCACGGCCGCGGTGACCTGCAGCTCGGGCGCCACGCTCCGGGCCCGGTCCGCGGCATCGTTCACCAAACGATCGAGCGGCGACGGGTCCAGCGGCGTGTGCATGGGCCGGACCGGCCAGCTCAAGGCGTTCACCACCCGCAGATCCGAACGACGCCGCTGGGCTTCCCGGGCGGCCTGTTCCACCGCGGCAAGGCTCGACGACGAGCCATCCACTCCCACGACGACCAGGTTGCCCACCGCTCCTCCATCGCTCGGTTCAGCTTCCAAGCCTCACCCCGGTCAGGCGTTGCTGCAATCCGGCCGAGCGACTGGCGTCGGTGGGGCATTTGGGGCGCTGACACAGGTGGGTGGCTCATCGCCACCCTTCTGCACGGAGTTGCCTCAACAGGTCGCCCGAACCTGGTGCGGCTCCTGGTTCCGGCTCCAGTCCCCTTGGCATCGATCGCCTAGGAACACCAGAAGAGGAAGCAGGTCCGCGACCGTGGGGCGCGTGGGGCGGGCGTCCGGTTCGCCCCCGCGTTGGTGGGGGACGGCTTTGGCCGGGGCGGTTGCTTGGCGGTGGGTCGGGTGGCGACGGGCGGTGCCGTGGTCGCGGATGCGGGAACCGCAGAGTGGGAGACGGCGATGTCCGATGCCGAGGCCGACGGCTTCACGGCGTGCGACGGACGAGCCGGCTCTCCCGCGGTCCGGCTTGGTGCTGGCTCCGCGGTGGCGGACGTGGCGGTGGGCGTGGGCGACGCCTGCGACTCCGTGTGCCTTCCGTGTGGCGGACCAGTGGGCAGCAGTTCCCCCGACAGGCCTGTCGCGACGACGCCGACCAGTACGACCCCACCCGCGACGCCGAGGGCCATCTTGGTCTTGCCGCCCTTACGGCGTCGCGCCCGGCGCGGGCCAGTGCCGCGGCGGCGCGTCGCCGACGACCGGCGGGCGGCGTACGCCTCGTTGCCGTCACCGGGACCGGCAGCCGCAGCCGCGTCAAAGCCGGTGGCCGTGCCGGGGTCGAAGTCTCCGTCGGCCAGGCCGGGTCCGTCGGGCTCGCCGCCCTGTTCGGGAAGGGGCCCTGTCTCGTACGACTCCAGGGGCTCGTACGCCTGCGTCTGCTCGTAGGTGTGCGGGGCCTTGAGGCTCCCGGTGTGCCCGTAGGTTCCCGTGTGCTCGTGGACCGGCGGCTCGGGCGTCAGCGGGACGTCACTCCGGTAGAGGGGGTGCGGCCGTGATGGGGGGTACCCGGTGGCTACGCCACCGTGGGCATGGCCGCACGCCGGGCACGGCTCCGCCCCATCGAGATAGCTCCCGCATCCAACGCAGTAGTCCATGCGGTTGTCCGTTTCCTCCGGTCGCCGCCCCCAGATGGCGGCACCCTACTGGCGCGGCGATGTCCGGCCCACCTCGCCCCCTCGCCAGGTCCGGGGTATACCGATGCGTCCCTGGTGCGGCACTACGCCCTGCCGACCCCCGGCTTGCCCGGTTGGTCGACAGGGAACGCGTCCCTTCGTGGCGGTGGTCCGGTCGATCGGAGCGGGGACGCCGACCGGTCTCAGGCGCAACAGCAGTCAGGAGAATCGTCAGGCCGGCCGAACGGGCGGAAAGCCGGTCAGCGTGCCGGTCGCGGAACCAGTCGCGTTCTTGACCATCCGACTCAGGAGTCCGCCTCGGACGGAGTCAGCCAGTCCCGTGCGCTCCTGGCCGTAGCGCGCAACTGCGGGTGGTCACGCACGACCTCTCGTTGGCGTTCGGCCGGCAACCCGAGTTCGTTCAGCAGATTCAGGATGACCACCGCAGTGGTGACGTCCACAATGGCGATCAGTTCCTCGCGCTTGTGGTGGGGGGTTCGCCCCTCGTGGGCGAGGTCGTTTCGCGCTCGGGTCGTCCGCCTGGCCCACCGGTCCACGTCAGGCACGAGCGCGGACAGCGCCTCCTGGTCGGGGCGGGCCGCGAGTGCGTACAACCGATCCCGAAGTGTCGGGTCATTGCGCAGGAGGCTGCGGATCCGTTGCCTGTGCTCCTCGGGCACCTGAGCCAGCATCGCTTCGCGCATCGGTTTGAACTCCTCCGACGGGATCGGCGATTCGTCGATGTCAAAGCCACGGTGCAGCACCTCAGCCGCTCCCACCGCCGTCAGGAGATTGTTCTCGACGTACCGTGCCGGCGCGTACCGAAGCCCCAGAACCATGTTTGTCGCGGACTGCAGCCGCTCGTGCATATCGCACCAGCGGGGAATGATCTCCTCGAAGGGCAGAGCCTCGCACGTGAAGAACACACGATGATGAGCGGCTGCCTTCGCATCGTGCTTCCCGACCACGGAGGGCGAGTACAGCACGTCGACATTCCGCTCCGGCCGCAGCCCGCCGGACTCCGACACGGCGTCGTCCGAGGCCAGTTTCAGGCGTACCCAGATCATGCCTGCAGCACGGTGAGTGGCAATGGCGATCAGGTCTTGTATCAACCGGGCATGGCCCATCGCCTCACGCAATGAGGACGCCTCGCGCCGGGTGATCCGCAGGTACGCGGTATCCCGCATGCGACCAACGGTTCCGCCCCGACGCTGATCGAAGAACGGCAGCGTGTGGCGGTGCGCGAGCACGAACTCCGTCCCGTCGACTTCGACCGACTGCACCTCCACGGGCTTGACGGAGAGGGTGCCACTCCCATCAGGACGCCCGCCGGACGTACCCAGGAACCCTTCGAACACTGACGATGCCGCCCAATGCCCGAGGTCCTCCACCGACACCTCTGTTGTGGAGAACGCCGCCTCGTCTTCACTGCCGACGTGCGCCCCGATGAGTGCCGTCGTTGCCACGACGGTCTGTTTGTCGGGGGTCTTTATCCGCGCGCCGAAGGTCCGCCGGCCGTCGACAGGCAAACAGCCGAGGAGGCTGATCTCGCGCTGATCGGCGGCACCATGGATCACACCCCACGTTCGACGGCCCTCATGGACCATCAGCACACCGGGAGCAGGCGTTGTCGTGACCCGGTCCTCGAACGCGCCGATCAAAGAGAGTGTCAAGCCGCCCTCGGGCTCGTAGCGGAGCACACCTGGCACCTGGCACCCAGGGTCTTCCGGCAGCCACCACAAGCCCGCCCACTCGCCCGACGCGTCGAGATTCAGCGGCTCACTGCCCATCATCTTCACCTTTCCCGTCGTACGGAGCGTTCGCAGGTTCACGCCCGGCACTCGTCCGAATTATTCCTGCGTTGTGTCCGGGGAAGAAATCAACCGGGGCCGGCAACAAGGCACGGCTCCGGGCGCTGAGGGAACCGCTCCGGGTCCGATGAAGGATTTGATGTACCCCGGTTTACGTGACGTCAAGTTGCTGGAATCCAGGCGGCCGAGGCGGTTGTCCTCAGTGCGAACTCGATGGGTGTGAGCATGCCGCCCGGACGTCTGCCACACCGTCCGGCTGCCCCTGACGGGGCCAGAGCGGCGGCTGTGGTGTGAAGACCGGGTAACGGCGGGCTGACACGACGCCGCCGGGGAGGGACTCGGGCCCCGTAGGCCCCGTACCCGGCGGAGTACTCATCGAGGGCCGCCTCACACCTCGCCGGCATCCGGGCATCCAGGCATCCGGGCATCCGGGCATCCGGGCATCCGGGCGCAGCCTCCTGTCCGCCGCGACACCGGCAGGGAGACCGTCCTCCACCTCGGTGCCATCACGGTCCTCTTCAACGCCACGACCGGCGAGAACGGAACTCTCGGTCGCCCCGGTCACCCCAGGAAACTCAGCCGGACCTGGCGGTTGGCATTGTCCTTGTTGGTGTCGACCAGGCAGACGGACTGCCAGGTGCCGAGGGCCATGCGGCCGGCGATGACCGGGAGGGTGGCGTGTGGGGGGACCAGGGCCGGCAGGACGTGGTCCCGGCCGTGGCCGGGGCTGCCGTGGCGGTGGCGCCAGCGGTCGTCGGCGGGGAGCAGGTCGTGCAGGGCGGCGAGGAGGTCCTCGTCGCTGCCGGCTCCGGTCTCGAGTACGGCGATGCCGGCCGTCGCGTGCGGGACGAAGACGTTGAGCAGGCCGTCACGGCCGTCCGCGGCGTCCCGGAGGAAGGCGGCGCAGTCGGCGGTGAGGTCGGCGACGGTCTCCGTCGAACCGGTGGTGATGTCCAGGGTGCGGCTGGTGAATGCAGAGCTCATGCGTTCATCTTCGTACGGGACGGCCGCCCCGGTCGCCCCAGTCGCCCCGGTCGCCCTGGCCCGCAAGGTGGCGGGCGCGGGTGGCAAGGGTGTTTCAGCCGCGGAAACGAAGGTCCACGACCTGAGACGACGTTTGCCCCCTCTCCGACCGCACCGCTACGTTCAGCCAACCGCCGACCGTCTGCCGGACGGCCTCGATCCGGCGACCGTCGCGGCCGCCCAACAGGCCCTCGGCAAGAGCGAGTCGGTGAGCCAGCAGCGGGTGCCGGCACTGCACGGCGGCTCGCGCGACAAGCTGGAGATCGCGCCCAATCCGTGGGCGGGGGTCGGTCTGGTACGGGGCGGTGCGGGACCGCGCTGGTCGGCAGCCACGCCGAGGTGGCGGACCGGATCGAGGAGTACCACGCACTGGGCATCGAGCACTTCGTACTCTCCGGCTATCCGCACCTGGAGGAGGCCTACTGGTTCGGCGAGGGCGTCCGTCCGGAACTGGCCGCCCGCGGCCTGCTGCCTGCCGTGCGCTCCCCGCTGGACGCCGTACCGGCAGCGAACGGCCGCCCGGCCTCCGCACCGGGCGGGGCACCCCTGCTGATCGCGGGCGGGCGCTGAGGACCGGCGCGCCGGGCCCGGGCTCCGGGCTCCGGGATCCGGGCCCCTGGGACAGCCGGCCGGCCGGGAAGAGAACGCCCCCTCCCCCAGTTAGCAGAAACATGAACTACACCGGGGTGGCCGCGGCCCCCGACCCGACACCGGACGCGTCCGGCGCCCTCGCCGAGCACAGCGGCAGCGCCATACCCAGCGCCAGCACCCTCCCCCTCCCCCACACCAGCGCCATCCCCACGGCCTTCCCCGGCGCCCTCGACACCACCCCCGCGGTCGAGACGGACGTCGTCGTGATCGGCGGCGGCCAGGCCGGTCTGGCCGCCGCCTTCCATCTGCAACGGGTGGGCTACCGGCCCGACCGGGACTTCGTCGTCCTCGACCACTCCCCCCGCCCAGGGGGTGCCTGGCAGTTCCGGTGGCCGTCGCTGACGTACGGCAAGGTGCACGGGATGCATGCGCTGCCCGGGATGGAGCTGAGCGGCGCCGATCCGGGGCGGCCGTCCTCCGAGGTGATCGGCGCGTACTTCGAGAGTTACGAGCAGACCTTCGGGCTGTCGGTACACCGCCCGGTGAGCGTCCTGGCGGTCCGCGAGGGCGCGGACGGGCGGCTGCTGGTCGAGTCGTCGGAGGGGCGGTACGCGAGCCGGGCCCTGATCAATGCGACCGGTACCTGGGACCGGCCGTTCTGGCCGCGCTTCCCCGGGCAGGAGACGTTCGGTGGCCGGCAGCTGCACAGTTCCCGGTACGAGGGGCCGGAGCAGTTCCGTGGCGCGCGGGTCGTGGTGGTGGGCGGCGGGACCTCGGCCGTGCAGCAGTTGCTGGAGATCGCGCCGGTCGCGGCCGCCACGACCTGGGTGACGCGGCGGCCGCCGGTCTTCCGCGAGGGCCCCTTCGGCGAGGAGGAGGGCCGGGCGGCGGTGGCACTCGTCGAGGAGCGGGTCCGGCAGGGCCTGCCGCCGCAGAGCGTGGTGAGCGTGACCGGGCTGCCGATGACGGACGCGATCCGGCAGGCCCGGGAGAGCGGCGTACTGGAGCGGCTGCCGGTGTTCGAACGGATCACGCCGACCGGTGTGGTCTGGGCCGACGGCCGCCGGGTGGCAGCGGACGTGATCCTCTACGCGACCGGTTTCCGCGCGGCCATCGACCACCTCGCCCCGCTGAAACTGCGCGAGCCGGGCGGCGGCATACGGATGGCCGGCACCCGCACGCTGCGCGACCCCCGGGTGCACCTCGTCGGCTACGGCCCCTCCGCCAGCACCATCGGCGCCAACCGCGCAGGCCGGGCGGCCGTACACGACATCCGCCGACTACTGACCCTGCGCCCGGCCCGGCGCCCTACCGCTCCAGCCTCTCCCGCGAGGTTTCCGGAAGCGTGAGGTAGACGACGAACGAGACCAGGCAGAGCGCGGACACGTACCAGGGGAAGAGGCCCGCGTGACCGGCCTGCTGGAACCAGGTGCCGACGTACGGGGCGGTGCCGCCGAAGAGCGCGACGGTCAGGGAGTACGGGAAGCCGATGCCGGCGGCACGCACCCGCGCGGGGAAGACCTCGGCGTTCACGGCCGCGGCGATCGCGGTGTAGCCGGTGAGCAGCACCATGCCGGCGCACTGCACCAGCAGCAGGGAGACGAACGCGTCGGTGACCAGGTGGAGCAGCGGCACCGCGAGGACCGCGAAGCCCAGGGAGAAGCCGAGCAGCAGCGGTTTGCGGCCGATGCGGTCCGAGAGCAGGCCGCCGAGCGGCTGGAGCAGGGCGAAGAAGGCGAGCGACAGGGTGCCGACGATGAGTGAATCGCCCTTGTCGAAGCCCGCGTTGACCTGGGCGTAGGTGGGGAGGTAGGTCGTCCAGGTGTAGTAGGCGATGGTGCCGCCGGCGGTGATGCCGCAGATCAGCAGGGACTGGCGGGGGTGGCGGCGGAGCGCCTCGAAGAGGCCGGGGCGGTCGGCGGCCTGCTGTTCGGCGCTGCGGGTTTCCTCGGCGCCGCGGCGGATCCACAGGCCCAGCAGGCTCAGCAGCGCACCCCCGAGGAAGGCCACCCGCCAGCCCCACTGGCCCATCTGCCGTTCGGTGAGCAGACCGGCGAGCAGCGCCGCCGTACCGGAGGCCAGGAGCTGGCCGAGGGTCGTGGAGACGTACTGGAAGCTGGAGAACAGGCCGCGGCGGCCGGGGCCGGCGGACTCGACGAGGAAGGTCGTGGAGGCCGCGAATTCGCCGCCGACGGACAGGCCCTGGACCAGACGGGCGAGGACCAGCACGACCGGTGCGAGGAGGCCGGTGGCCGCGTAGGTGGGGGTGAGGGCGACGAGCAGGCTGCCGCCGCCCATGAGCAGGATGGTCACGGTCAGTGCGGTGCGCCGGCCGCGGCGGTCGGCGACCGCGCCCATCAGCAGGCCGCCCACCGGCCGCATGAAGAAGCCGACCGCGAAGACGGCGAAGGTGGAGAGCAGCGGCACCAGGGAGTTGCCGGCGCCCTTGGGGAAGACCTGGTCGGCGAAGTAGACGGCCAGGAAGGAGTACGCGTACCAGTCGTACCACTCGACGGCGTTGCCTATGGAGGCGGCGGCCAGCTGGCGCAGCCGGGACGCCGGGCGGCCGCCTCCCGGCGCCCGGTCCGCGGTCAGGGTTTCGGCGTTCGACATGGTCCTCCGCTCCGGTTCTTCTCCTCGGCCGGCTGCTGGGGCAGGATGAGCCGACAGGTGATCATGTACCGCGGAAGCGGATGGCCGCCAGAGGCCGGAGCGGCCGAAAGGAGATGGCAACGTGCGCGTAGCACTGTTCGTCACCTGTATCAACGATCTGCTGCAGCCGCGGACGGGCCGGGCGGTGGTGACGTTGCTGGAGCGGCTGGGGGTGGAGGTCGGCTTCCCCGAGGAGCAGAGCTGCTGCGGACAGCCGCAGTTCAACACCGGCTACCGGCATGCGACCGAGCCGCTCGTACGGCGCTTCCACCGGGCGTTCCGGGAGTACGACTACGTGGTCACGCCGTCCGGTTCGTGTGCGGCGATGGTGCGGGACAACTACCCGCGGATCGGGGCGAAGGCGGCCGCCGAGGGCCGCGGCCGGGAGCTCGCGGAGGCGGCGGCGCTGGCGGTGCCGAAGACGTACGAGCTGACGGAGTTCCTGGTGGACGTGTTGAAGGTGGAGGACGTCGGCGCGTACTACCCGCATGCGGTGACGTATCACCCCACCTGTCACGGGCTGCGGATGCTGGGGCTGGGCGATCGTCCGTTGCGGCTGCTGCGGCATGTGAAGGGGCTGGAGCTGCGGGAGCTGCCGGGCGCCGAGGAGTGCTGCGGTTTCGGCGGCACGTTCGCGGTGAAGAACCCGGCGGTTTCGGCGGCGATGGGGGCCGACAAGGTGCGGCATGTGCTCGGCACCGGCGCGGAGGCGGTCTGCACGGTCGACAACTCGTGTCTGCTGCACATCGGCGGCATGCTGACGCGGCAGGGCGCGGCGGTCCGGCCGGTGCACATCGCGGAGATCCTGGCCGGTACGGAGGAGAGCGCCGGTACCGGGGACGGTGGGCGCACGGCGGAAGGCGGCGGGCGATGAGCGGGACGTACCTGGGCATGCCGGCCTTTCCGCGGGCCGCGGCCGTCTCCACGCGGGACGGGCAGTTGCGCGCGAACCTCACGCACGCCACGCACACCATCCGTGACAAGCGGGCCAGGGCCGTGGCGGAGCTGGACGACTGGGCGCAGTTGCGGGCCGCGGGGGCCGCGGTGAAGGACCGGACGCTGCGGCATCTCGACCGCTATCTGGAGCAGTTGGAGGCGGCGGTCGTCGCGGCCGGCGGCCGGGTGCACTGGGCGGCCGATGCGGCGGAGGCCAACCGGATCGTCACGGAGCTGGTGCGGGCGACCGGGGAGCGGGAGGTCGTCAAGGTCAAGTCGATGGCGACGCAGGAGATCGGGCTCAACGAGGCGTTGGAGCAGGCCGGGATCCGGGCGTACGAGACGGATCTGGCGGAGTTGATCGTGCAGCTCGGGGCGGATCTGCCGTCGCACATCCTGGTGCCGGCGATCCATCGCAACCGTGCGGAGATCCGCGACATCTTCCGGCGGGAGATGGGGCGTTGGGGCCGTCCGGCGCCGGAGGGGCTGTCCGATGCGCCCGCGGAGCTGGCGGAGGCGGCGCGGCTGCATCTGCGGGAGAAGTTCCTGACCGCGAAGGTCGGGATCTCCGGGGCGAACTTCATGGTGGCCGAGACCGGCACGCTGGTGGTGGTGGAGTCGGAGGGCAACGGGCGGATGTGTCTGACCCTGCCGGAGACCCTGATCTCGGTCGTGGGCATCGAGAAGGTGGTGCCGACCTGGCAGGATCTGGAGATCTTCCTGCAGTTGCTGCCGCGCTCGTCCACCGCGGAGCGGATGAATCCGTACACCTCGACGTGGACGGGGACGGTGGACGGGGACGGGCCGCGGACGTTCCATCTGGTGCTGCTGGACAACGGGCGGACGGACACGCTGGCCGATACGGTCGGGCGTCAGGCGCTGCGCTGTATCCGTTGTTCGGCGTGTCTCAATGTGTGCCCGGTGTACGAGCGGGCCGGCGGGCATGCCTACGGGTCGCCGTACCCGGGTCCGATCGGCGCCATCCTCACTCCTCAACTGCGCGGTCTGACCGGCCCCTTGGAGGAGTCGCTGCCGTATGCGTCGTCGCTGTGCGGGGCGTGTTACGAGGTGTGTCCGGTCGCCATCGACATCCCGGAGGTGCTGGTGCACCTGCGCGAGCGGGTGGTGGAGGGCGGTCCGGGCGTCCGGGACGGGGCGCGGGTGGTACTGAAACCGGCCAAAGGACATGCCGCGGAGCGGGCGGCGATGCGGGCGGCGGCCTGGGCGTTCGATCACCCGGGGGTACTGCGCCGCGGGATGCGGCTGGCGGCGCGGACGCGGGGCCTGCACCCGCGGCGGTTGCCGGGGCCGGGGCGGGCGTGGTCGCAGACCCGTGATCTCCCGGCGGTGCCGCCGGAGTCGTTCCGTGACTGGTGGCGGCGTACGCGTGGCGGGTCGTCCGGGCAGCCGTCCCGTGGAGAGGGAGACGCCGAATGAGCAGCAGGGACGTGGTGTTGGCGCGTGTGCGGCGGGCGCTCGCGGAGGGGCCGCGGGAGGGCGCGCCGGGTGGTGCGGGTGAGCCGCCGTTGGTGCGGGACTACCGGCGGGTGCACGGGTCCCGTACGGCCGCGGAGACGGTCGATCTGCTGGCCGAGAACCTGGCGGATTACCGGGCGTCGGTGCACCGCAGCGATCTTGGCGGACTGCCGGCGCTGATCGGCCGGCTGCTGGCGGAGCGGGGGGCGCGGCGGGTGGTGGTGCCGCGGGGGCTGGAGCCGGGGTGGCTGGCCGAGGTGGCGGCGGAGGTGGTCGAGGACCGTGCGGAGCAGACGGCGCGGGAACTGGACGCGGTGGACAGTGTGGTGACGGGGTGCGCGGTGGCGATCGCGGAGACCGGCACGCTCGTCCTGGATGCCGGGCCTGACCAGGGAAGACGGCGGATCACGCTGGTTCCCGATCACCATGTCTGCGTGGTCCGGGTGCCCGGGCAGGTGGTCGGGTCGGTGCCCGAGGCGCTGCCGCGGCTGGTCCCGGGGCGTCCGCTGACGTGGATTTCCGGGCCTTCGGCCACCAGTGACATCGAGTTGGACCGGGTGGAGGGGGTGCACGGTCCGCGGACGCTGGAGGTGGTCCTGGTGGAGGCGGCCGGGGACGGTGACGCGGGCGGGGGCTGAGGGGCGGGTCCGGCGGGTGGCCGGAGGGCGACTGCGACAGGTGTGCGACCCCGTTGTCAGTGGGGATTCCTACACTGATCGGGATGTCTTTCGCACGCTCGGTGCGGGGGCCGGCGCCCGGGGGGAGGGAGCGGACCATGCTGCGTCAGGAGGTCGGCGCACGGCGTTCCGGCGTGGCCGGGGGCGGCGGGCCGGCGCCGGTTCCGGGGCCGCCGTCTTCGTCCGCCGGGCCGCCGTCGGCTCCGTCCCGGTTGCTGACCTGGCTGGCGCGGCTCGGGGTGCCGGCGGCGGCCTTCGCGGTGTTCCAGACCTTGGTGGGGCTGCTGCCGCAGGGCCTGGCCGGTGAGGCGGCGCGGTACTGCCTGGCGGCGACGGCCGGGGTGGGCGTGGGGGCGGTGGTGTGGCTGTCGGCGGCGCTGGTGCGGGCCCGGGCCGCGGCCGCGGCGGGTGCGGGGGTGCCGGCGCCGGGGCCGGTGGCGTCGCCGGCGGGTTCGCTGCCGGAGTTGATGGACGGTGCGTACGAGGCGTTGCGGCGCGGGCTGTCGGTGATCGAGGTGCCCGGGCACGGGCCGTTGACGGGCTGGCCGCATTCCCTGGCGGAGAGCGAACCGCCGGTGCATCCGACGGCGTTCGGCACGGCGTACGGGCTGCATCTGCTGCTGGACATCGCGCCGTACGACGGGCGGATACGCGCGGGTGAGGTGGCCGAGACGTTGTGGCGGCTGCGGCTTCCGGGGGGTGGCTGGGCGGCGCGTTCGCAGGGCAGCGGGGCGCGTCCGGAGGTGACCGCGGTGGTGCTGGGGGCGCTGGCCCGGGCGGGTGCGGACCCCCGGCTGCTGGAGGCCGAGATCCATTCGTGCGAGGCGCTGCTGGATCCGGATCACGATGCCTTCGGCCTGGCGAACACCTACGTGGTGACGAATGTGCTGCGGGGGCTGTTACGGGCCGCGCCGGGTTCGGCGTCACTGGGCGGGCTGCGGGCGGTGCTGGTCAACGGCGCCACGGGCGATCCCGGGAGGGGTCATCACCGGTGCTGGGGTGCGGCGTTGGCGACGGGCCGGGGCAATCCGGCGCCGTCCGCGGTGCACACGGCGCGGGCGGTGGTCACGCTGGACCGGGCCGCGCGGGTGCTGGGTGAGGATGCCCGGCAGCGTGCGGTGCGGGAGGAGGGGCTGCGCTGGTTGCTTGCGGGGGCGGCGCTGCCGGGGGCGGGCGCGGGCGACCTGGCGAACTGCCAGGAGGAGGTGAGGCGGCCGGGCCAGGACGATCCGTTGCACCAAGAGCTGTTGTCGGTGCGGCATTTCGGGGCGGCGTGGGTGGCGCGGGCGCTGATGACGGACGGGGCGCGGCAGATCGCGGCGGAGGGGGTGGGGCTACCGGTGTGGGAGGCCCAGCTGGCCGCCGCGGTGGCGCGGGTGCGGGCCGTGCAGCGGGGCGGGGTGTGGCGTTGGGACGACGGGCCGATGGGCAATCCGGTGTGGATGGCGTATCAGGGGCTGTCGGTGCTGCGGCGGTATGCGCTGATGTCCTACCGGCCGTGAAGCCGGCGGGGTGGGCGGGGTGCGGTGTGGAGCGCGGGATGTGGTGCGCCGGCGGACGGTGCCGACGCCGGTGAGGTGCGGGGTGTGTGCCGACGGGCGGTGCCGGTGCGGCGCAGCGGGCGGCCGGGCGGTGCCGGTGGACGGGAGGCGGAGATGCAGGTCGAGGAGGTTCGGCGGCTGCTGGTGGACCGGTTGGGCGGTGGGCCGCCGTCGCCCGAGTCGGCGCGTGCGGTGGTGGCCGAGCTGGCACGGCCGGAGGTGCTGGGTCCGCTGGTGCGCCGATTATCCGCCGGTGCGGTGGACCTTCCGGAGTGCACGCGGCTGTCGTACCGGCATGTGCTGGGCTTCGACAAGCTGGTGTTGTTGTCGGGTGCGCCGCGGTTCATGTTGCGGGTCCATTTCTGGCCCGGTCCGCTGGGCGCCGAGCCGGAGGACATCCACAATCACCGTTGTGCGATCGCGTCGGCGGTGGTGCGGGGCCAGGTGCGGATGGAGTGTTACGAGCCGGCGGCGGAGGGGCTGCCGGCGGTGGTGTATCGGGAGACGATCGACGGGCCGGGCGGGGCCTGGCGGTTGCGGCGGGTCGGTGAATCCCGGCTCCGGCTGGTCTGTGCAGAGCGGTACGGGGCGGGTCGGAGTTACGGGCTGGACGCCCGTACGCTGCACCGGGTGGTGAGCGAGGAGCCGACGGTGACGCTATTCCTGGAGACCGCCCCGCAGCGCTCGGTGACCGATGTGTACGTCAGGGTGCCCGGCCGGGCCGGCGGGGTCAGCGGCGGCCTCGCCGGGCGGGCCGGTCCGCCGCCCAAGACTCCCCTCGCACCGGCCGTGTATCTTGCCGAACTCGACGCGCTGGCACGCTCTTTGGGCTGGTGAAGGGGGTGGGGGCGAGGCCCTGGTAGCCGTAGCGGGCGGTCATGGTGCGCAGTCCGGAGGCGTCCAGCCGGCCGCCGAAGACCTGGCGGATGACGCCGAGGTTGTAGGCGTCGACGCCGGCGTCGGCGAGTTCGGCGGGCCGGGCCCAGCGGTGTTCCTGGTCGGGGCTGGGCAGGACGACGTCGAGGGTCAGCGGCCGGACGAGGAAGTTCTCCTGGTGGTTGCGCACCCGTCGGCCCTGGTAGTCGCTGAGGAAGCTGGCGGATCCGGTGTGGGCGACGATGGCGCCGAGGAGCCCGGTTTCTTCCTTGAGCTCCCGCAGGGCGCCGGCTTCGGGGGTCTCCCCCGCTTCCAGCTTGCCGCAGGGGACGCCCCATGCGCCGGGCAGGAAGCGCTCGCGGTAGCTGCGGCGGACGATCAGCACGCGGCCGTTGTGCACCACCACCGCCGCGGCGAGACGGGGGTGGGCTGCTGTCTGGTTCATCGCACTTCTCGCTTTCCGAGAGGACGGGCGGCCCGGACTTCTCGTCAACGAGAGGACGGGCGGCAGGCCCGTGGCGGACGTCCACCGTACCGGCCGGTGCTGCGGGCCGGACGGGGCGCGGCGGCGTGGCGAACGGTGAACTGGCGTGCGGACGGCTTGTATTGGCGGCGCACGTGCATCGGGCCCCGCCGCCGCGAGGCCGGGCGGACGCTCAGTGCGGCTGCGACGCCTGCCCGGACAGGGACAGCAGGCTGCCGCTCCAGCGCTCTTCGCCGTCCCGGGCCGGGGTGACACGCAGCCCGAAGGCGTTCTCCGCGAGAGCCAGGACGCTGTGCGGCGGCGCCGGCTGCCCGGGAAGGAGACCGAGTGGGCTCATGAACTCATCGAGCCGCCGGGGGTCCACCCCGGTCGGGCCGACCGGCTCAAGGGTGTGGAAATCGACGATGATGTCGCCCTCCACCGCGTACTTGAACCAGTGAATCGGCTTCTCGTTGTAGTACAGGGCGACGGCCTCCGTGCCGTGCGAGACCGCGCGCAGGATCCGCTCGTCCAGCCCGTGGCTGCCGCCCTGCTCCCAGGCCCAGGACCACCCGCCGTCGGTGCCGGTCGTCACCACCGGCTCGTCCTCGTCGAGCAGGGTGTCGCCGAACTCGTCGTCGAGGCCCACGGGATCGCGCAGGGCCAGGGTCTCCGGGTCGACCCGCATGCGGGCCAGCAGGTCCGTCGGGGACAGGCCTTTCCCGAAGGTCAGCGTGTAGAGGGGCATGTCTGCACGGAAGTGGTCCAGCCCGCGGCCTACGCCTGCACTCGTCATGCCCAGGATGCTGCCACGCCCCACTGACCCACCGGCGTCCAGCCGGTCCCCCTCCACCTCGGGTACCCGCGGACCGGCCGCGAAACTCCCGAACCGCCGCACATCCCGGCCCCCTTCAAGCTGGGGCGCCGGGCGCTGCTTCCGCAGACTGACCCTGGCATGCGTAGGCATGCCGTACGTACGCAGACCAGAGGGCTGGGTGGGCTGCGCGGCCGCCAGCAGACTCGCTGTCATCGCCACCGGGTGATCGACAGAGAGAGGCGACGGACCATGCAGCAGATCGTGGACGGCAACAGCAGCGGCAATAGCAACGGCAACGGGAACGGCAACCCGCCGTACTGGCAGGCGGGTTGGGCGGCTTCCGTGCAGCGTCCCAGTGAAGGGTTCCACGAGAACTGGGCACTGGAGGGGTTCGCGGAGCAGACGGTGCGCCAGGTGGTGCGGGTCACCGGTTCCGGTACGGCGGCGCGGATCGTGCTGTCGAACCGGTACGGGACCGGGCCGCTGGAGGTGGCCGGCGCGTCCCTGGCCCGTACCGGGGAGGGTGCCGGGGTGCAGGAGGGGACGGTGCGGCGGCTCACGTTCGGCGGGGCGGCGGGGGTCCGGATCCCGGCGGGCGGGGAGGTGCGCAGTGACGCCGTCGAGGTGGCGGTGGCGCCGTTCGAGTCGCTCACGGTGTCGCTGTACTTCGCCCGGCCGACGGGTCCCGCGACCTTCCACGCCCAGGCGTACGCCACGGCGTACCGGGCGGCCGGGGGCCGGCTGACGGCCACGGACCCGGCGGTGTTCGGGGAGACGACGGTGTCGTGGTACTTCCTCGCGGCGGTGGAGCTGGCGGACGGCGGGCCGGCGCGGCGGGACACGGTGGTGGTCTTCGGGGACTCGATCACCGACGGTTTCGGTTCGACGATCGACGGAAACGGGCGCTATGCGGACGCGCTGGCCGAACGGCTCGCGGGGCAGGGCGGGGTGCGGCCGGTGCTCAATCAGGGCATCGGCGGGAATCTGCTGCTGAGCGATTCCGCGTGGTTCGGGGAGCGGGCGGTGGGGCGCTTCCGACGGGACGTGCTGGACCGGCCGGGGGTGGCTTCCGTGGTGGTGCTGGTGGGGCTGAACGACATCGGGTTCAGCGAGGTCGACCTGCCGACGTACAAGCCGGCCCCGGACCGGTCCGCGGACGAGCTGATCGCGGGTTACCGCGAGTTGATCGCGGCGGCGCGGGCGGCGGGGGTGCGGATCGTCGGGGGGACGATCATGCCGTTCAAGGGGGCGGAGTACCACACGCCGGGCGCGGAGGCGAAGCGGCGGAAGGTGAACGACTGGATACGGGCCTCGGGCGAGTTCGACGCGGTCGCGGACTTCGCGGCGGCGCTGGCGGACCCGGGCGATCCGGAGGCGCTGGCGGCGCACTTCGACAGCGGCGACCACAAGCATCCCGGTGACGCGGGGTACCGGGCGATGGCCGAGGCGGTGGATCTCGCAGCGCTGTGACGGGCGGCCGGGGAAGGGCAGGAGTGGGGGCGGCGGCCGCCCCGACCGGTCAACCGGCCGCCGCCACCCCGGATGTTACCCATGAGTCACTTTCTCGGCCATGATCTGCTCGCCGGGCGGAGTGAGGTGTGCGTCACGCCGGACGAGCGCCGCGTAACGGCCGTCGGCGGCGAGCAGTTCGTCGTGGGTGCCGCGTTCGGCGATCCGGCCGGCGTCCAGGACGACGATCTGGTCGGCGTCGCGGACGGTGGAGAGGCGGTGCGCGATGGTGAGGGTGGTGCGGCCCGCGGACAGTTCGTCGATGGCCCGCTGGACGGCGTGTTCGGTGCGGGTGTCCAGGGCACTGGTCGCCTCGTCGAGGACGAGCACCGGTGGGTCGCGCAGGATGGTGCGGGCGATGACCAGGCGCTGCTTCTCGCCGCCGGAGAAGCGGTAGCCGCGCTCGCCGACGAGGGTGTCGTAGCCGTCGGGGAGGGCGGCGATGTGGTCGTGGATCTGGGCGGCCTTGGCGGCGCGGTGGATCTCGTCGTCGGTGGCGTCGGGCTTGGCGAAGCGCAGGTTGTCGGCGACCGAGGCGTGGAAGAGGTAGGTCTCCTGGGAGACCACGCCGACGGCCCGGGCGAGGGTGTCGAAGTCCAGTTCGCGGACGTCGGTGCCGTCGAGGGTGACCCGGCCTTCGGTGACGTCGTAGAGGCGGGGGACGAGGTAGCTGAGGGTGCTCTTGCCGCTGCCGGTGGGGCCGACGACGGCGAGGCTGCCGCCGGCGGGGACGGTCAGGTCGATGCCGTCGAGGGTGGGCGCGGCGTCCGGGTCGTAGCGAAACCGCACGTTCTCGAAGCGGATCTCGCCGCGCGGGGCCGGGATGCGGACCGGGGCGGCGGGTTCGGTGATGGCGACCGGCAGGTCGAGGTATTCGAAGATGCGCTGGAAGAGCGCGAGTGAGGTCTGCATCTGGACGCCGGTGGACAGCAGGGAGACGGTCGGGCGCAGCAGGCCCTGCTGGAGGGAGACGAAGGCGACCAGGGTGCCTATGGAGAAGACCGGTCCGCCCAGTTGGAGGACGAGGCCGGCGGCCCAGTAGATGAGGGCGGGCATGGCGGCCATGACGATGCCGATGGTGGCCATCCGCCAGCGGCCGGCCATGTTGGCGCGGACCTCCAGGTCGACCAGGCGCTCGGATTCGTCGGCGAAGTTCTTCGTGAGGGAGTCGGCGCGGCCCATGGTGCGGCCGAGCAGGATGCCGCTGACCGAGAGGGATTCGGTGACCATCGCGGACATCGCTGCCATCTGCTTCTGCCGCTGGGTGGTGATCTTCTTGCGTTCGTTGCCGACCCGGCGGCTGATCCAGACGAAGAGCGGGAGCAGCAGGAGGGAGACGACGGTCAGCCGCCAGTCGAGGGCGAGCATGGCGCAGACGGTGGCGATGACCGAGGTGAGGTTGGAGACCAGGGAGGTGGCGGTGGAGGTGACGGTGGCCTGCATGCCGCCGATGTCGTTGGCGATCCGGGACTGGACCTCGCCGGTGCGGGTGCGGGTGAAGAACGCCAGGGGCATCCGCTGGAGCTTGGCGTAGACGGCGGTGCGCAGGTCGTGCATGACGCGCTGACCGACGGTGGTGGACAGCAGGGTCTGCAGGACGCCGAAGACGCTGGTGGTGACGGCGGTGGCGATCATGCCGAGGGCGAGCAGGGTGAGCAGTCCGGTGCGGCGGCCGGGGATGGCGACGTCGAGGACCTCGCGCAGGAGGAACGGCGAGGCCACGGAGACCAGGGAGGAGGCGCCGACGAGCAGCCCGACGAGGGCGAGCCGGCCGCGGTAGGGGCGGAAGAGGGTGAGGATCCGCCGGAGCTGGACCGGTGCGTCGGGGTCCTTGGGGGGCGGGGTCCATCGGGGTTCGTCGCGGTGCATGGGCTCCTACGAGGGGTACGGGACAGCGGGACTTCACTGAGCCTAGCTCATTGTTACCTATACTCACAATGAACCAGGTCCTGATACTCTCGGGGCATGCCCTCCCCTGAGCCGACGGTCAGCAGCAACCTCGCCGAACAACTGGTGCGGCTGACCCGCCGGATGCACCGCGCGCAGAAGCGCCACCTGGCGCACCTGGACATCGCCTTCACCCCCGCCCAGTCCCGGGTGCTGCGGATCGTGGACCACTACCGCGACACCCCGCCGCGGATGGCGGACCTCGCCCAGCGGCTGGAGGTCGTCCCGCGGGCGGTGACGACCCTGGTGGACGCCCTGGAGGCGAACGGCGCGGTCCGCCGGGTACCGGATCCGGCCAACCGGCGCGTGGTGCGGATCGAGCTGACCGACACCGGCCGGTCCACGCTGCGCGCGTTGCGCAGCGCGCGCCGGGCCGCCGCGGAGGAGATCCTGGCTCCGCTGACCGCCGATCAGCGCGAGGTGCTCGGGGGTCTGCTGTCCACCCTGGTCGACGGGCCGGGTGACCCGCACTGACCTGACGCCCCCTCATCCGGAGGAGTGCCCGCCATGCCCTTGCTGGAGCCGAAGCCCGGGGCCCTGCGGCCCACCGCCGGCGGCCGGCCGGCACCCGACCGGGTGGCCGACCGTCTGGCGTCCGGCACCCCCGAGCCGCTGCGCGGTGACCTCATCGCGCTGCTCGGCCCGGAGAAGGTCCTGCACACCGTCTCCGACCTGGTGCGCTACGCCTCCGACGCCAGCCCGTACCGCTTCGTCCCGCAGGTCGTGGTGGTGGCCGAGGACATCGACGACATCTCGGCGGTCTTCTCCTACGCCCACGGCAAGGGCCGGGAAGTGGTCCTCCGGGCCGCCGGCACCTCCCTCAACGGCCAGGCGCAGGGCGAGGACATCCTCGTCGACGTGCGGCGGCACTGGACCGGGATCGAGGTCCTCGACGGCGGCGCCCGGGCCCGGATCCGGCCGGGGACGACCGTGCTGCGCGCCAACGCGGCCCTGGCCCGGTACGGCCGGCTGCTCGGCCCCGACCCGGCCAGCGCGATCGCCTGCACCCTGGGCGGGGTGGTCGCCAACAACGCCTCCGGCATGACGGCCGGCACCACCCGGAACTCCTACCGGACGCTGGCGTCGGCCACCGTCGTCCTGCCGTCCGGCACGATCGTGGACACCGCGGACCCGGACGCCGACGCGGAGCTGGTGCGGGCCGAACCGGCGCTGTGCGCGGGCCTGTTGGCGCTCAAGGCGGAGATCGAGGCGGATGCCGCGCTGGTGGCCCGGATCCGCGCCAAGTACGCGATCAAGAACACCAACGGCTACCGCCTGGACGCCTTCCTCGACGGTGCCACGCCGGTGGCGATCCTGCGCGGGCTGATGGTCGGCTCCGAGGGCACCCTGGGCTTCCTCGCCGAGACGGTCTTCGACACCCTGCCGCTGGACCGGCACACCGCCGGCGCGCTGCTGTTCTTCCGTACGCTCGGCGCCGCGGCCGCGGCCGTACCGCACTTCACCGCGGCCGGCGCGCGGGCGGTGGAGCTGATGGACGGCAACACCCTGCGGGCGTCGGTGCGGGTGGCCGGGGTGCCGGCGGACTGGGCGGCGCTGCCCAAGGAGACCACGGCGCTGCTGGTCGAGTTCCGGGCGCCCGACGAGGGCGCGCTGCGGGGGTACGAGGAGGCCGCGGCCCGGGTGCTGGCCGGGCTGGAACCGGTCGCGCCGGTCGCCTCGGTCACCAACGCCTTCACCCGGGACCCGCACGTCCTCGGCGGCTACTGGAAGGCCCGCAAGGCGTTCGTCAGCGCGGTGGGCGGCTCCCGGCCCGCCGGGACGACGCTGATCACCGAGGACTTCGCGGTGCCGCCGGCCCGGCTGGCCGAGGCGTGCGCGGCGCTGCTGGAGCTCCAGGCCCGGCACGGCTTCGACGCCGCGGTCGCCGGCCACGCCGCCCACGGCAATCTGCACTTCCTGCTCGCCTTCGACGCGGCCGAGCCGGACGACGTGGCGCGCTACGCGGCGTTCATGGCGGACTTCTGCCGGCTGACCGTCGAGCGGTTCGACGGCTCGCTGAAGGCGGAGCACGCCACCGGCCGCAACATCGCCCCGTTCCTGGAGCTCGAATGGGGGCCGCGGGCCACGGAGTTGATGTGGCGGATCAAGGACCTCTTCGATCCGGCCGGCATCCTGGCCCCGCGCGTCCTGCTCGACCGCGACCCGCGGGCACATCTGCGGGGCTTGAAGACCATTCCGCGCATCGAGGCGCTCGCCGACCCGTGCATCGAATGCGGCTTCTGCGAACCGACCTGCCCCAGCAAGGATTTGACCACCACGCCGCGGCAACGGATCGTGCTGCGCCGCGAGATGCTCCGCCAGCCGGCCGGATCGCCGGTCACCGGCGCACTGCTGGACTCCTATGGCTACGACGCGGTGGACACCTGCGCCGGCGACTCGACCTGCATGCTCGACTGCCCGGTGGGCATCGACACCGGCCGGCTGATGAAGGACTTCCGACACCGGCGCCACTCCCTGCGCGAGGAGCGGCTCGCCGAGCGGACCGCCCGGCGGTTCGGAGCGGTCGAGCGGGCGGCGCGGCTGGCGGTGGCGGCCGCCGACCGGATCGGTGACCGGCCGGCCGCCGCGCTGACCCGGGCCGTCCGCCGGGCCGTGCGCCCCGACCTGGTGCCCGAGTGGCTGCCGCGGATCCCCGGCCCGGCGGCCCGCCGGCTGCCGGTGACGCGGCGGGCCGGCGCGGCCGCGGTCTACTACCCGGCCTGTGTGAACCGGATCTTCGGGGAGCCCGCGGGGCACCGGGGGCCGTCGCTGCCCGAGGCGGTGGTGGCGGTGTCCGGGCGGGCCGGCCGGCCGGTGTGGATCCCCGGGGACGTGCCCGGGAGGTGCTGCGCCACGATCTGGCACTCCAAGGGCTACGAGCACGGCACGGCGGTGATGGCCAACCGCATCGTCGAGGCGGCCTGGGGCTGGACCGCCGGCGGGATGCTGCCCCTGGTGGTGGACGCGTCCTCGTGCACGCTGGGCCTGGGCCGGGAGGTCGTGCCGTATCTGACGCCGGAGAACCGCGAGCTCCACGCTGAGCTCACCGTCGTCGACTCGGTCGTCTGGGCCGCCGAGGAGCTGCTGCCGCGCCTCACGGTCCGGCGGACGGCCGGTTCCGCGGTGCTCCATCCCACCTGTGCCATGCGGCACTTGGGGGACGAGACGCAGCTGCGGCGGGTCGCCGAGGCGTGTGCGCGGGAGGTGGTGGTGCCGGACGACGCGGGGTGCTGCGCGTTCGCCGGGGACCGCGGGATGCTGCACCCGGAACTGACCGGGGCGGCCACCGCGAAGGAGGCGGCGGAGGTCACCGGGCGCCCCTTCGACCTGCATCTGTCGGCGAACCGGATGTGCGAGATCGGGATGGAGCTGGCCACGGAGGGCCGAGGCTACTGCTCGGCCCTCCTGGCGCTGGAGCGGGCGACCCGGCCGGACTGACCGGGTCAGCCGCCGACGTGCAGCGCCACGGCGCTTCTGGCGGGCACGGTGACCTGCGCCTTGCCGTCGTCGCCGACGGTGACCGTGTGTCCGTCGCAGGAGGACGGCGCGGCGTGCACCACGTCGCAGTACGTCCCGGCGGGCAGGGAGGTCGCGAGGGTCCGGGTCAGCGCGGCGTCCCCGTTGTTGAGAGCGACGAAGCCCTTGCCGCTACGGGCGAAGGCGAGGGCGCTGCCGCCGTTGTCCCACCAGTCCGTCAGCCCGGCTGCGCCCACCGCGTTGCGGAAACCGACCATGCCGGTGATCTCCCGCTTGGCGTGCTCGTCGGTCCAGCCGGTGGCGCCGCTGGGCGGTCCGGCGTCCTTGTCGGTCCACTCGTAGCCGGAGTAGACGTTCGGTGAGCCGTAGGGCGAGGCGAGCATGAAGACGTTGGCGAGGGTGTGGGCGGCGCCGTCCTTGTAGGTGAGCGTGGAGCCGTTGCGTTCGGTGTCCCAGTTGTCGACGAAGGTGCGGGCCTTGTCGCTGCCGAGCTTGCCGTCCGCGACGGACTTCAGCTGGGCGATGTTGCCGCTCTGGAAGGCGCTCTTGAGGTGGGCGCCGTAGCGGAATTCGTCGACGTCGCCGATGCTGGTGTACTCGTCGGGCTGCACCGCCTCACCGGCGCCGTAGATGACCTCCTGCACCCAGAAGCCGGGGTCCTTCATCTTGGCCTTGACGGCGGCCAGGTCGGTGGCGGAGATGTGTTTGGCGGCGTCGATCCGGAAGCCGTCCACGCCCAGCGACCGCAGGTCGTCGAGGTACGTGGCGATGGTGCTGCGGACGTAGTCGCTGCCGGTGTCGAGGTCGGCGAGGCCGACCAGTTCGCAGGTCTGGACGTCGTCGCGGTTGGTGTAGTCGGAGATGCTCTTGCGGCAGCCGTGGAAGTCCCAGTCCTGGTAGAAGCCGGGGTAGTTGTACTTGCTGTACCGGGTGCCGCCGGTGCCGGTGCCGGATCCGGCGGCCATGTGGTTGACGACCGCGTCGGCGATGACCTTGACGCCGGCGGCGTGGCAGGCGCGGACCATCGAGGCGAAGGCGTCGCGGTCGCCGAGCCGGCCGGCGATCTTGTAGCTGACGGGCTGGTACGAGGTCCACCACTGCCCGCCCTGGATGTGCTCCGAGGCCGGGGAGACCTCGACGAAGCCGTAGCCGGCCGGACCCAGTTGCTCGGTGCAGGCCTTGGCGACGTCCACGTACTTCCGCTCGAAGAGCGTGGCGGTGACGGTCTTCTGGCCGGGCGGGGTGGCCTGGGAGGGCCAGGGCGCGACGGTGGCCAGGCCGACCGCGGCCACCATTCCGGCGAGCGTCCCGCCCAGCACACGGGATCGTTGCTGCATCTTGTGGCTCCTTCGTCATGGGGCACGGCCATGCCGTACCGCGCCCACTGGAGCAGCCACGCGCCAGGCCGCCATGGGGGGTTGTCCGATACCGGAGCCTGCCGTTCATGTCATTAACACGTCAAGGCTTTCTGCAAGACATTTCAACGAGTTGCGAAAGATGCTGGCTGCGGCTTCCGCGACTTTGCGGCGCCACTCGGCCCTCTTGTGCCTCCGGCCCTCGGCCGACAAGGTCCTGACCGAGGTTCACGTATGCCCCGGCGCACCACCGATCCCTGGAGGACCGATGAACGAGGCACGATCGCAGAACCACGACCACGACCACAGCCATGACCACAGCCACGACGGGGCCGGACCGAGCCGCCGTTCCGTCCTGTGGACCGCCGGTGCGGCGGGCGCGGGACTGGGGCTGGGCGGGCTGACGGTACCTCAGGCAGCGGCGGCCACTCCCGGGACAGCCGGTGCCGCCCACGACGCCGACGCAACGCCAACGGCCAAGGGCAGAACCATGATCGGGGTCCCGTTCGAGCGGCGCTCCACCGTCCGCGTCGGCATCATCGGCCTCGGCAACCGCGGCGGCAGCATGATCGACCTGTTCCTGGCGATGCCCGGCGCGCAGGTGGTCGCCCTGTGCGACCCGGTCAAGGAGAAGACCGCCCGGGCCGCCAAGAAGGTCACCACCGCGGGACAGCCCGCACCCGCCGTCTACACCAACGGCGACCATGACTTCGAGCAGCTCTGCAAGCGCGGGGACGTCGACTTCGTCTATGTGGCCACGCCCTGGGACTGGCACTTCGAGATGGCGAAGACGGCGATGCTGAGCGGCAAGCACGTCGGCGTGGAGTGTCCGATCGCGCTCCGCCTGGACCAGCTGTGGGAACTAGTCGACCTCTCCGAACGTACCCGCAGACACTGCATGCAGCTGGAGAACTGCTGTTAGGCAAGAACGAGATGCGGGTGCTGCGGATGGCGCACGCCGGACTGTTCGGCGAGCTGCTGCACGGGGCGGGGGCGTACATCCACGATCTGCGCGGCCTGATGTTCGATCCCAAGTACTACGAGGGTCCCTGGCGCCGGCTCTGGCACACCCGGTTGCGCGGCGACCTCTACCCCAACCACGGCTTCGGCCCGGTCGCCAACTACATGGACCTCAACCGCGGTGACCGCGCGGTGCGCATCTCCAGCATGGGCTCCCCGGCCCGCGGGCTCGCCGCATACCGCAAGGAGCACATGCCGGCGGACGACCCCAGCTGGAAGGAGTCGTACATCGAGAGCGACCGGACGGTCAGCCTCGTGCAGACCGCCAAGGGACGGGTGATCCGGCTGGAGCACGACGTCTCCACCCCGCACCCGTACAGCAGGATCAACAGTCTCGGCGGCACCAAGGGCCTCTTCGAGGACTACCCGGAGCGGATCTATCTGGAGCCGGACCAGAACAACGACGAATGGGGCGACTTCGGCAAGTACGCGCAGTGGGACCACTGGCTCTGGAAGGAGCACGCCAACCCGCCCGGCGGCCACGGCGGTATGGACTACATGCTGGTCTTCCGGCTGATCCAGTGCATGCGGCTGGGTCTGGTGCCGGACTTCGACGTCTACGACGCGGCGACCTGGACGGCGCCGGTGCCGCTGAGCGACCGCTCCATCAAGGCGAACGGCGCGCCGCAGGAGATCCCGGACTTCACCCGCGGACTGTGGAAGAAGGCCCGGCCGGGGATGGACTCGGAAAAACCGGAGGAGTAGGGCGGGTTGACGTACGGGCCCGGCGGAGCGGGTGTCCGCCGGGCCGTCCGCCTCAGGTGTCGTGCGTGCTCGGCGCGGCTTCGGCGGGCCGGGTGGCGTCGACGGGCGGGGTGGGCCGGGCCGTTTCGGCGGGTTGAATGGGCTGGGCGGGCTGCTCGCCGTTCAGGACCCGCTTGGCCGTCACCCGGTCCAGTGCGCCCTCCCAGCGGGAGACCGCGAACACCGCGACGCAGTTGCCGAGGAGGTTCGTCGCCACCCGCATCGAGTCCATGATCCGGTCGACGCCGAGCAGCAGGGCGACCGCGGCGGCCGGGATGACGCCCAGCGCGGAGGCGGTCGCGGACAGCGCGAGGAACGCCGAACCGGGTACGCCCGCCATGCCCTTGCTGGTCAGCATGAGCACCAGCACCACGGTGACCTGCTGCCCCAGCGACAGGTCGACGCCGATGGCCTGGGCGATGAAGAGGGTGCCGATGGACAGGTAGATCGAGGCACCGTCGAGGTTGAACGAGTAGCCGGTCGGCAGCACCAGGCCCACCGCGTCGTCCCGGCAGCCCGCGGCCCGCAGCTTCTGCATCATCCGCGGCATCACGGTCTCGCTGGACCCGGTGCCCAGCGCCAGCAACAGTTCCTCGCGGGTGTAGCGGACGAACTTCCAGAGGCTGAGCCCGGTGACGGCCTTCAGCGCCAGGCCGAGGCACACGAGGAAGGCCAGTGCGACGCCGTAGCAGACCGCGATCAGCTTGCCGTAGGTGGACATCGCGCCCAGTCCGTACTGGCCGACGAGGTGGGCGGTGGCGCCCAGGACCGCGAGCGGGGCGAGCTTCATGATGTAGCCGACGATGGTGAACACGACCTCCTGGGCCTGTTCGATCAGCGGCAGCACCTGCGGCACCTTCTGCCGGCCGAGGTGCAGCAACGCGGCACCCACCAGGCAGGCCAGCACCAGGACCTGGAGCAGCGAGTTCTCGGCGAACGCGCCCACCGCGCTGTTGGGGAGCGATTCCAGCACGAACTGGGCGGCGGACGGGAGATGTCCGCCGCCCGTCTTGGCGTCCACCGCGCCCTTGTCCAGGGACGCGGGGTCGACGTGCATCCCGGCACCGGGCGCGAAGACGTTGCCGGCCAGCAGGCCGACGACGAGGGCGATGCTGGTGGCCACCTCGAACCAGATCAGGGCCTTGACGCCGATGCGGCCGAAGGCCCTGAGGTCGCCCGCCTTGGTGATACCGGCGACGACGACGCAGAAGACCAGCGGCGCGATCATCGCCTTGATCAGCCGGACGAAGCCGTCCCCGAGCGGCTGGAGCGCCGACCCGGCCTGCGGCCACAACCGCCCGACGACGACACCGAGGACGAGGGCGACGAGTACCTGCACGAACAGGCTGGTGCGCAGCAGACGGCCTGCGCGGCGGACGAAAGGTGCGGTGGCGTGCGGCACGGGCACTCCTCCATGGACGAATTTTGTTATGCGGAAGTGGACTTCCGCGGTCCGTCACTATGGTCGCTTGGAGTACCCCACGAAAGAGCTCGCTGTAACTTCCGGGAAAATCTTGGAGCTTGATCCAAGGCGGAACGCACGGCCCGTACGCAATTGGGCGGGAGCGACGGACGCGCCCCGCTTCCTCCGGCGGTGCCGCAGTTGTCCCCGTTACGGCTCGTTCCCGTAACGGCTTGCGGCCGTGACGGCTTGTCCATGTGACGGCTCGTCCACGTATCGGCTTGGGGCCGTAAGGGCTTGGGGTCGACACTGCTTGGGACCGATACGGCTTGGGTCGATACGGGGCGGTGCCTCTTCCCCGACGTACGGCTGTCAGGCCGCCAGATGCGCCGCGTCCCCCATGACCACCACGGGCTGCCGCGCCGGGTCGAGGGTGCGCAGCAGCGTCTGCATCGCGGACTTCGAGACGCTCACACAGGCGGAGGTGCCGCTGCCGTGGTCGAGGTGCAGCCAGACCCCGCCGCCCTTGGACTGTCCCTGGGGACGGGTCGGGTCCAGCGGCGAGGCGCCCTTCACCCGGTTGTAGTTGATCGCGATGACGTAATCGAAGTCATGGCGGGTGTTCTTGGACCAGTACGACGGCGGGGTGAAGGCGGTGGAGTGCGTGTAGGGCAGCTTGGCACCAGGATCCGCGAGCACCCCGCCCGCGTCGGTCAGCGTGAACACCCCGACCGGGCTCCGCTTGTCGTCCTCGTGGTGGTCCGTCGTCCAGCCGCGCCGGCCGTTGTGCGCCGGCCAGCGGCCTTTGCGGTCCCAGCCCTTGGGGCCCTTCTCGTACAGGACGACGGTGGCGTCGGCGGAGTCCGCCGCCTTGCCGTAGACCGCCACGACCTGACGGGAGCCGGCGGGGATGCGGGACCGGAGCGCGGTGCCGATGCCGGGGATGTTCTTGAGGTGGGTGGTGGCCGACGCGCCACGGGCCGGGCCGCCGGGGCGCTCCCCCTTGCCCGCCCCGTCGTCCTTGCCGTCCTGACCGCCCCCGCCACAACCGGCCAGAAGGACCAGTCCCGCCGCGGCCACCGCCGCCCTCCGCATCACACCGCCCGCACGTCGCATGCCCCCATGGTCGCACCACGCGACTGACGTCCGTTCAGCGCCCGTCACATCGGTGAGCCGTGCCGGACGATTGTCCTGAACGCGCGGTCGCAGCGGAAAAATCGATTGAAACCAGCCCACTCCCCGGGCCAGTCTTCCAGGACCTCCGCCGGCAACGGGACGGGCAACCTGACCGGTACGAGGGGAATTTCGCCTGCCGAAAAGGGGCCGGGCGCGGGACCGGAGACGGCGCGCCGCCCCCTCCTCGACCACCCCACCACGACTTCCGCGACCTCCACCACACCACTCGACCACGACTTCCCCGACTTCCGCGTTTTCCGCGGCCACTCGACCACCACTTTCGCGACTTTCGCGACTTCCAGGGCCACTCGACCACCACGTCCGCGACGTCCAGGACTTCCACGGCCACTCGACCACCACGTCCGCGACTTCTAGGACTTCTACGGCACTCGGCCACTCAGCCACGCGGCCAGGGGGCCAGTGGGCCAGTGGGCCACTCAGCCACTCAGCCACTCAGCCACGACTACTTCGCCTGGGGCATCATGCAGATCCGCGACCTTCCGCATCCCGACCCCGGTGTCCCCGACGTCCGTACGGGCGGCAGCTTCCTCCGCTGGCTCTACAGACAGCAGCTGGGCGGCCAGTTGAAGGCCCTCGCCTGGGGCCTGGTGAACTTCGGCGCCATCGCCTCCTTCCCGCTGCCGGTGGGCATGGCCGTACAGGCCGCGGTCGACCGCGACGGCGGCCGGCTGGCACTGTCCGGCGGGCTGATCCTGGTGCTCGGTGCGCTGATCGCGCTGGGCGGCACGATGCTGCACCGCGCCGCGGTCACCAACTGGATCACCGCCGTCGCCCGGATGCAGCAGCTGCTCGCCCGCAAGACCACGGAGCTGGGTTCGGCCATGACCCGGCAGGTGGCGGCCGGTGAGATCGTCGCCGTCAGCACCGGTGACCTGGAGAAGATCGGCTGGTTCGTCGAGACGATCTCCCGGTTCGGGGCAGCCGCGGTCACCGCGGTCGCGGTCGCGGCCGCCCTGGTCGTCCGGGAACCGCACCTCGGCGTCCTGGTGGCGCTCGGCGTCCCCGTCATGGCACTGGCCGTACTGCCGTTGCTGCCGCCCGCCGCCCGACGGGCCGACGCCCAGCGCGAGATGGCCGGCCGGGCCACCGAACTCGCCTCCGACACCGTCGCCGGCCTGCGCGTCCTGCGCGGCATCGGCGGCGAGGAGCTCTTCCTCGGCCGCTACCGCGCCGCCTCCCAGGAGGTCCGCCGGGCCGCCGTCCGCAGCGCCCGGATGTGGTCGCTGATCGCGGCCGTCCAGGTCGTGCTGCCGGGCCTGCTGCTGATCGCGGTGGTCTGGTACGGCACCCGGCTCGCCCTCGACGGCACGGTCGCGGTCGGCGAACTCGTCATGATCTACAGCGCGGTCACGTTCCTGCTGCTGCCGCTCCGGCACTTCGAGGAGATCGCCCAGGCGCTGTCCTTCGCCCGGCCGTCGGCCCGGCGCACCGCCCGGGTCCTGGCCCAGCACCGGCCGGCCGGCGGCCGGGACGGGGACAACCACGCTCTGCCCAGCGGCGATCTGCACGACCCGGTCAGCGGCCTGACCGCACCGGCCGGCCGGCTGACCGCGGTGGTCTGCGGCGACCCGGACACGGCCGGCCGCCTCGCGGAACGGCTGGGCGGTCATGCCCATGGGGACCGGGCGGTCTGTACGGCTCCGTCGGTAACTGCAGGCCAGGCGCAGGGTGCCAACCGTCCCAGCCCTGCGGACCACGCGGCCCCCGCCGGCGATGCGGCCTGGGCGGCCCCTGCCGACCACGTGGGCTGTGCGGTCGCGGCCTCTGCGCAGGGCGACGGGCCCCACGACGTGGATGGTGGCGACGGCACGCGCGTCGTGGAGGGCTCGCGCTGCGTAGAGAGCGCGCATGACATAGAGAGCGCGCATGGCGTGGAGGGCGCGTACGGCGTAGAGAGCGCGTGCGGCTGCGGCGTTGGCGGAGAGGGCGCGCATGGCGTAGAGAGCGCGTGCGGCGGCGTTGGCGGAGAGGGCGCGGCCCGTCGGGCAAGTGGCGGTGCGGGGCAGGGCCTGCCGTCGGTCACCCTGGGCGGCATCCCGCTGGACGACCTGCCGCGGGACGCCGCCCGCAGGGCCGTGCTCGTACAGGACAAGGACCCGATGCTGCTGTCCGGCACGCTCGGTGAGCTGCTCGACGTGCCGTCCTCCGGGCGGCTGGCCGCCGAGGAGGCACTCACCGCCGCCCAGTGCGGCGATGTGCTGACCGCCTTGGCGCAAGCCTCGCTCGACGACTCCGGTGACCCGATGCGCACTCACATCACCGAGCGCGGCCGGTCACTCTGCGGCGGCCAACGGCAGCGGCTGGCGCTGGCCAGGTCGCTGGTCACCGACCCGGAGGTGCTGGTGCTCGACGAGCCGACCAGCGCCGTGGACGCGCACACCGAGGCCCGGATCGCCGACGGCCTGCGGGAGGTCCGGACCGGCCGTACGACGGTCGTGCTGACCTCCAGCCCGCTGCTCCTGGACCGCGCCGACCAGGTCGCGTTCCTCCACGACGGCAAGGTCGTCGCCGAGGCTCCGCACCGCGAACTGCTGCACAGCCACCCCGCCTACCGCGCCGTTGTCACCCGGGAGACAGACCCCGAGGGCGATCGGGAGACGGAAGCCGAGGCCGCTCGGGAGACGGAAGCCGAGGCTGCTCGGGAGGGGGAGGCCGAGGCCGTACGGGAGACGGAAGCCGAGGCTGCACGGGAAGCGGAACCCAAAGCCGCTCGGGAGACGGAAGCCCAGGCTGCCCGGGGCCCGGAAGCCCAAGCAGCGGCGCATACGAACCTGGCCCCAACGGACCTGGCCGCAGAAGAAGCCCGGGACGAGAAGCCCGAACGGGTGCTGACGACCGCTCAGGTCGACGAGACCGCATGATCGAGATCGATCGAGACCGAGGAGACCCCATGATCGGCCTGGCGCCGCCGGAGCACGATCCGGACGCCCCGCAGACGCTCACCACCCTGCCCGTGGGCTCCCCGGCGACGGTACGGAGCTACGTCGCCGAGCTGATCCGTCGGCACGGCCGGGAGTTCACCGTGCTGGTCGCCGTCAACGCCGCCGCGGTGATCGCCTCGATGGCCGGGCCGTACCTGCTGGGCGGGGTCGTCGAGAAGCTCTCCGCGGGCGATCGGCATCTCCAACTCGGCCGTACCGTCGCCCTGTTCGCCCTCGCCCTGATCCTGCAGACGGTGTTCGTCCGCATGGTCCGGCTGCGCGGTGCGATGCTCGGCGAGCGGATGCTGGCGGACCTGCGCGAGGACTTCCTCGTACGGTCCGTGGCGCTGCCGCCGGGCGTTCTGGAGCGGGCCGGCACCGGCGATCTGCTGTCCCGGATCACCACGGACATCGACCGGCTCTCCAGTGCGATGCGCGAGGCCGTGCCGCAGCTGTCGATCGGTGTGGTGTGGGTGGCGCTGCTGCTGGGCGGGCTGACCGTGACCGCCCCGCCGCTCGCCCTGTCCGTGCTGATCGCGCTGCCCCTGCTGGTCGTCGGCTGCCGCTGGTACTTCAAGCGGGCGCCGTCCGCCTACCGTTCGGAGGCAGCGGGGTACGCGGCGGTCTCCGCCGTCCTCACCGAGTCCGTGGACGCCGGCCGCACCATCGAGGCGCACCGCCTGGGCGCCCGCCGCATCGCCCTCTCCGAGCGCCGGATCCGCGAATGGACCCAGTGGGAGCGCTACACCCTCTTCCTGCGGTCGGTGCTCTTCCCGGTCGTCGACCTGACGCACGTGGTGCTGCTGGGCGCGGTGCTGCTGCTCGGCGGGGCGATGGTGATGCAGGGCTGGCTCACGGCGGGCCAGCTGACGACCGGTGCGCTGCTCGCCCAGATGATGATCGATCCCGTGGGCATGATCCTGCGCTGGTACGACGAGTTGCAGGTGGCCCAGGTGTCCATCGCCCGGCTCGTCGGCGTCCGGGAGATCGAACCCGAGACGACGAAGGCGGAGCGGCTGCCCGAGGGTCGCGAGGTGCACGCCGATGACGTGAGCTTCGGCTACCGCACCGGCGTCGACGTCCTGCGCGAGGTCTCCCTGCGGATCCGTCCCGGCAGCCGCCTGGCCCTGGTCGGCCCGTCCGGTGCCGGCAAATCGACGCTGGGCCGGCTGCTCGCCGGGATCTACGGGCCCCGTACGGGCAGCGTGACGCTGGGCGGTGCGGAGCTCTCCGCGATGCCCGCCGAGCGGGTCCGCGAGCAGGTCGCACTGGTCAATCAGGAACACCACGTCTTCGTCGGGACGCTGCGCGACAACCTGCTGCTCGCCCGCACCGACGCCGACGACGCCGAACTGTGGGCCGCCCTGGGCGCGGTGGACGCCGAGGGCTGGGCCCGGGACCTGGACGCGGGCCTGGACACCGAGGTCGGCTCGGGCGGCCACACCCTGACCCCCGCCCAGGCCCAGCAGATCGCCCTGGCCCGTCTCGTCCTGGCCGACCCGCACACCCTGGTCCTCGACGAGGCCACCTCACTCCTCGACCCGCGGGCCGCCCGCCACCTGGAGCGCTCCTTGGGCAAGGTGCTGGACGGCCGCACGGTCGTGGCCATCGCCCACCGCCTGCACACCGCCCACGACGCCGATGTGATCGCCGTAGTCGAGAACGGCCGCATCAGCGAACTCGGCGCCCACCACGACTTGGTCACCGCAAACGGCCCCTACGCGGCACTGTGGCGGTCTTGGCACGGATAGCCGACGGGCAGCGAAGCGGGGCAACCGCGCCACGTGGGACGGGCGGGGCGGGGGGATGGGCGGGGCGCGGGGATGGGCGGGGCAGAGGGGCAGGGTGCGGCACTGGGGCGGGTGGGGCACTGAGACGGGCGGCGCGGTGGGGCAGGTGGGGCACTAGGGGCAGGGGGTGGGGCGGCTGGGGCAGTGGGGGGCGGGGCAGTGGGGCAGGGTGGGGCGGCGAACGGGCGGGCCGCCGGCCCTCGCCTCCTCGGGGCGACCCACCGGACCGCTCCCCGCTTCTCTCCCCCGCCCCGCCCCCACCCCTCCACCCCCACCTCCGCCGCACTCAGATGAAGCCGAGCGCCCCCAGCCCGCCGAGTCCGCCCAGGAGCATGAACACCGGCATCAGGACCTTCAGTTCCACCCAGCTGCCGGCCTTGAACCGCATGGCCTTGGGTGGGCCGAGCGGGTACCAGCGCTTCCGGCCGATCGGGATCGGCCACAGGATGGGGCAGCCGGAAACCGTCAGGGCATCGCCGATGTCATGGACCAGCGCGCCGAGCACGATCGGCAGGCCCAGCCAGAGGTACTGCTGGCCGGGTTCGGTGAACAGCCAGTGCGCGCCGTTGCCCGGCTGGTCGAGGATGCCGGCCAGGATCCAGGCCGAGGCAGCACCGAGCAGCCACACCAGCACATCACTGGAGACCCGGGCGGCCCGCCACAGCAGCCCCTCGATCGCGAGCACCATATGGACGAAGAGGATGCCGAGCACCGCCCAGCGCCCGCCCCGCATCGCCAGCAGCGCCATGCCGCCGCCGACCAGCACGGCCCACACCCAGGTGTGGGTCAGCGTGCGGTGTCCACCGGAGCGGTTGGCGTCGCCGCGCATCTTGGTCGCCTTGTAGACGGCGTGCGAGATGTTGTCGACGACCTCGCACACCATCCGCGAGAGCGGCCCGAAGGCCCGCGAGATGGTCGCGGACTTGTGGTCGAGGTCCGGGGCGAGCGCCGCCCCGGCACAGATCAGGGCCCCGCAGACGAGCACCGGCCAGGGCATCGGATGTCCCGCGGCTGCGGCCGCCGCGCCCACCCCCAGCCAGGCCGCCGCCCCGGACAGCGAGTGCGCCGGTCCCATCATGGTTGTTCCCCACCCCTTGTTGTCGTGTTGTTGTCGTTGTCCGTGCTCGGCTTTTCCGGTGTTCGGCCCACGCCTCACGCCCGGCTCGTGCGTCATACCGGGCTCGCGCCTGGTGCCCGGCACGCCTCCCGTGCCGGGCGCGTAGTCGTGCCTGGCGCGGACGTCGTGCCCGGCACACCTCCCACGCACGGCACACCGCCCGAACCCGGCACACCTCCCGTGCCTGGCGCGGACGTCGCACCTGGCAGGTCCGTCATGCCATGCCTGGTACATCGGTCGTGCCTGGCTACTGCATCGCGCCCGTCGGTGTGTCGTGCCCGGTAGGTGTGTCGCGTCCGGCACGCTCACCGTCCGCGCTGCTGACGCCGGGTCGGCGACTCAGCGTAGCGGGAGATGATCTCCGTCCGGAGGCGGGGCCCCGTCCGGCGACCTGCACAACGGCCTGCCTGGGAGGACGACCAAAGAGAACGACCGCAGAAGACGACCACAGCGGATGCCACAGCGGACGGCCGCAGTGGATGGCGCCGTGGACGGCCGCAGCGGACGGCCGCAGTGAACGGACTCAGTGAACGGACTCGGAGGGACGGCCGCAGTGAACGGACTCAGAGGGACGGACTCAGAGGGTAGCCATCCCTCACGGAAGGTGAGCGGGCGGTGCCGGACCGTCCACGGGGGGTTCAGTTGATCTCCGTATGGGTTACCGGTTCTCTGATCCGGGGTGAAGACAGGCAGTATGGGGGCGTGACCCTCATCGATCATCTGCCGAACGACGCCGACCCCGATGCCCTCTTCGAAGCCTTTTCGGGCTGGGCCGAGCAGCAGGGGATCTCGCTCTACCCCGCCCAGGAGGAGGCGCTGATCGAGGTGGTCTCGGGGGCGAACGTGATCCTGTCGACCCCCACCGGCTCCGGGAAGAGCATGGTGGCGGCCGGCGCGCACTTCACCGCCCTCGCCCATGATCAGGTCACCTTCTACACCGCCCCGATCAAGGCGCTGGTGTCGGAGAAGTTCTTCGATCTGTGCAAGCTCTTCGGCACCGAGAACGTCGGCATGCTCACCGGCGATGCGTCGGTGAACGCCGACGCCCCGGTCATCTGCTGCACCGCCGAGGTCCTCGCCTCGATAGCGCTGCGGGACGGTAAGGACGCCGACATCGGCCAGGTCGTGATGGACGAGTTCCATTTCTATGCCGAGCCGGACCGCGGTTGGGCCTGGCAGATTCCGCTGCTCGAACTGCCGCAGGCGCAGTTCGTGCTGATGTCGGCGACGCTCGGCGACATGTCGCGGTTCGAGGAGGACCTCAACCGGCGCACCGGGCGGCCGACGTCGGTGGTGCGCTCGGCGACCCGGCCGGTCCCGCTGTCGTACGAGTACCGCACCACTGCTCTGACGGAGACGCTCACCGAGCTGCTGGAGACCCGCCAGTCCCCCGTCTACATCGTGCACTTCACGCAGGCCGCCGCCGTGGAGCGGGCGCAGGCCCTGATGAGCATCAATATGTGCACCCGCGCGGAGAAGGACCAGATCGCCGAGCTGATCGGCAACTTCCGGTTCACCACGAAGTTCGGCAAGAATCTGTCGCGGTACGTACGCCACGGCATCGGCGTGCATCACGCCGGGATGCTGCCGAAGTACCGCCGGCTGGTGGAGAAGCTCGCCCAGGCGGGCCTGCTGAAGGTCATCTGCGGAACGGACACCCTCGGCGTCGGCGTCAACGTCCCCATCCGGACGGTGCTGTTCACGGCACTGACCAAGTACGACGGGTCGCGGGTGCGAACGCTGCGGGCGCGGGAGTTCCACCAGATCGCGGGCCGGGCCGGGCGGGCCGGCTTCGACACCGCCGGCTTCGTCGTGGCGCAGGCGCCCGAGCACGTCGTGGAGAACGAGAAGGCGCTGGCGAAGGCCGGCGACGATCCGAAGAAGCGGCGCAAGGTCGTCCGCAAGAAGGCGCCGGAGGGTTTCGTCAACTGGGGCGAGAACACCTTCGAGAAGCTGATCGCGTCCGATCCGGAGCCGCTGACCTCGCGTTTCCGGGTGACCCACGCGATGCTGCTGTCGGTGATCGCCCGCCCGGGCAATGCCTTCGAGGGGATGCGCAAGCTGCTCGAGGACAACCACGAGCCGCGCAAGAACCAGCTGCGGCACATCCGGCGGGCCATCGCGATCTACCGGTCGCTGCTGGACGGCGGGATCGTCGAGCGGCTGGACAAGCCGGACGCGGAGGGCCGGATCGTCCGGCTGACCGTGGACCTGCAGCAGGACTTCGCGCTCAACCAGCCGCTGTCGACGTTCGCGCTGGCCGCCTTCGACCTGCTCGACCCGGAGTCGCCGTCCTACGCGCTGGACATGGTGTCGGTCGTGGAGTCCACGCTGGACGATCCGCGGCAGATCCTGGCCGCGCAGCAGAACAAGGCGCGCGGCGAGGCGGTGGCCCAGATGAAGGCCGACGGCGTCGAGTACGAAGAGCGCATGGAACGGCTCATGGACGTCGAGTACCCCAAGCCGCTGGAGGAGCTGCTCTTCCACGCGTACGGGCTGTACCGCAGGAGCCACCCCTGGGTGGGCGACCATCCGCTGTCGCCGAAGTCGGTCATCCGCGACATGTACGAACGCGCCATGACCTTCACGGAGTTCACCTCCTTCTACGAGCTGGCGCGCACCGAGGGCATCGTGCTGCGGTACCTCGCGAGCGCTTTCAAGGCGCTGGACCACACCGTGCCGGACGATCTGAAGTCGGAGGACTTCCAGGACATCATCGCCTGGCTGGGCGAGATGGTGCGGCAGGTGGACTCCAGCCTGCTGGACGAGTGGGAGCAGCTGGCCAATCCGGAGGAGGAGACGGCGGACCAGGCCCAGGAGCGGGCGGATCAGGTCCGGCCGGTCACGGCCAATGCGCGGGCCTTCCGGGTGCTGGTGCGCAATGCGATGTTCCGGCGGGTGGAGCTGGCGGCGCTGGACAAGGTCGAGGAACTCGGCGAGATGGACGCCGAGTCGGGCTGGGACGCGGACGCCTGGGGCGAGGCGATGGACGCCTACTGGGAGGAGTACGAGGACCTGGGCACCGGCCCGGACGCGCGCGGCCCGAAACTCCTGCAGATCGAGGAGGACGCCGAGCACGGGCTGTGGAAGGTGCGGCAGACTTTCGCCGACCCCAAGGGTGATCACGACTGGGGCATCTCCGCCGAGGTGGATCTGGCCGCCTCGGACGAGGAGGGGCGCGCGGTCGTGCGGGTCACGGACGTGGGTCAGTTGTGAGGCGACGGCTTCGCCCGAGGCCGCCGGGGCATGTGAGGGAGGGCCATCGGTCATGACCAATCCTGCGGAGAAGCTCGTCGACCTGCTGGATCTCGAACGGATCGAGGTGAACATCTTCCGCGGCCGCAGTCCGCAGGAGAGCCTCCAGCGGGTCTTCGGCGGGCAGGTCGCGGGCCAGGCGCTGGTCGCCGCCGGGCGGACCACCGACGGTGACCGCCCGGTGCACTCGCTCCATGCGTATTTCCTGCGCCCGGGCCGGCCCGGGGTGCCGATCGTGTACCAGGTCGAGCGGGTGCGTGACGGGCGTTCCTTCACCACGCGCCGGGTGGTCGCGGTCCAAGAGGGACGCACGATCTTCAATCTGACCGCCTCCTTCCACAAGCCGGAGCCCGGCTTCGAACATCAGTTGCCTATGCGTCGCGCGGTGCCCGACCCGGAGGGCCTCCCGACGGTCGTGGAGGAGGTCCGTGAGCATCTGGGCGGGCTGCCCGAGGCGTTGGAGCGGATGGCCCGTCGCCAGCCGTTCGACATCCGGTATGTCGACCGGCTGCGCTGGACGCCGGACGAGATCGAGGGTGCGGAGCCGCGCAGCGCGGTGTGGATGCGGGCGGTCGGGCCGCTGGGCGACGATCCGCTCGTGCACACCTGCGCGCTGACCTACGCCAGCGACATGACGCTGCTGGACGCGGTCCGCATCCCGATCGAGCCGCTCTGGGGTCCGCGCGGCTTCGACATGGCCTCGCTCGACCATGCGATGTGGTTCCACCGCCCGTTCCGCGCGGACGAGTGGTTCCTCTACGACCAGGAGTCCCCGATCGCCACCGGCGGCCGGGGCCTGGCCCGCGGGCGGATCTACGACCGCGAGGGCAGGCTGCTGGTCTCGGTCGTCCAGGAGGGCCTTTTCCGTCCTCACTAGGGACGTGCGAGCCCCTCCCAGGAGGGGCTGTTCCGGAAACCGGGTGGCTGACCCGGCCGGACGGCCAGCTCCACGGGGAACATCCGGCGGACCCGTCCCGGATCCTCTCTGCGGGCCTCTTCGAGGGCCCGGGCGAGATGGACGCGGTACCACAGGACCTCGTCGAACTCGTCGGCCGTCAGCACCCGTTCGCAAGCTTCCCGGGCCGCCGGAGTGGCGGTGATCATCGTCGCGAGAGTGGGCCGGAGCCGGCGCAGCACGGACCGCTCCAGGGGGTTGCCGACCACCGAGGCCAGTTCCTCCGGGGGCAGTACGGCGGCGATCACCGCGGCCGACTCCCAGGGGTCGTCGGTCTGCCCCATGAGCTGCGCGACCCGGCGGCTGCGCCACTGTCGGGCCCGCCAGTCCTGTCCGCCGTCGAGCATCACGCGCATCGCCGCGGGGGTGTTGCCCCGGAGCAGGTCCGGTTCACGGTCGGCGAAGTCGGCGACCTCCGACGCGAGATAGAGCCAGACCACCGCGCCGTAGCGGTTCACGTAGAACCGGACGGGCGCGAGGCAGCCGGCGCGGGTCAGGCGGAGCACCCGGCCCGGTCCGACGCCCATCTGCCGGGCGGCCTCGGTCGTGCCGACCGTGCGGATGCGCTCGCGGAGCGCCTCCGGGAAGCCGGGCTCGGCCTGGAGCCGGGCGATCTCCTCGGCCGGGACCCGGCGCCCGCCGAGGACTCCGGCGCCCGGTGGGTCGTCGGCGCTGCCGGGCGGCACCGTACGGACTTCTCCGAGCTGGACGGCGAGCTCGAACTCGCCGCTGCGCAGCTCCAGTTCATGGGCCGCTCGGCCCTTCGGGAGCGTCTGCTGCCCGTCACACATCACTGTCATGTCGTTCCCCCGCAACTCGGTCGGTCAGCGTCGATCACTGACAGTCACGACCATAGCCGCAGGCGGTGACAGTGCGTCAACCCCCGCCTCAGACCTGTGGATAACTCTCCGGCCGGCGCACCGCGACGCCCAGGTGCTCGCCGACGCGATGGACCAGCAGCGTCATCTCGTAGGCGATCTGCCCCAGGTCGGCGTCCGCGCCGGCCAGCACGCACAGGCAGCTGCCGTCCCCGGCCGCCGTCACGAACAGCACCCCGTCGTCGAACTCGATCATGGTCTGCCGGACCTGCCCGCCGCGGAAGTGCAGCGCCGATCCCTTGGCGAGGCTGTGCAGTCCCGAGGCGACCGCCGCGAGATGCTCGGCATCCTCCCGCCCCAGGCCCTCGCTCGCGCCGGTCACCAGCCCGTCGTTGGAGAGCACCAACGCGTGCCGTACCTTCTCCACCCGCTTGGTCAGGTCGTCCAGCAGCCAGTCGAGTCCGCTGCTCAATGCCATGTGACGCTTCCTCCCCGTGTCCCCGGCCGCGGTCCTGGCCGGACGGCAGCCCATGGTCCCTCCGCGGACTGCCGTGCCAGCCTGTCCCACCTCCGCCGTCTCGGCAAGCGGCCCGCGGCCCGGCGTGCCAGGCGGCGCCCGCGCCGACGCGCGGAGAGGATGTCGGCATGGCACACAAGATGACGAACGACGAGTGGCGCAGGTTCCTCTCCGAGGGCACCCGGACCGGAAAGCTGGCGACCGTGCGGGCGGACGGCAGCCCGCACCTCGCCCCGATCTGGTTCCTCCTGGACGGCGACGAGTTGGTGTTCAACACCGGTGCGGACACGGTCAAGGGACGCAATCTGGCCCGCGACGGCAGGCTCGCCCTGTGCGTCGACGACGACCGGCCGCCGTTCTCCTTCGTGACCGTGCAGGGCTCGGCGGAGATCAGCGACGACCTGGCCGACGTACGGCACTGGGCGACCCGGATCGCGACCCGTTACATGGGCGAGGACCGTGCGGAGGAATACGGCGCGCGCAACGGCGTGCCGGGCGAGGTGGTGGTGCGGGTCACGATCGACAAGGTCGTCGGACTCGCGGCGATCGCGGACTGAACCGGTGCGCGGCGCGGGCCCTCCGGGGGCCGCGCCCCGCCCGTCCGCAGGTCATCCCACCGGGGCCGGTGTCCGGGGGGAGTGCCGCCGGCCGGCGTGCTCGACGAGCCGGACCAGCACCTCCTTGCCGGAGTCGCGGTCCCGCGCGTCACAGAGGACGACCGGGGTGCCGCGGTCCAGATCCAGCGCGCGGGCCACCTCGTCCGCCCCGTAGGACCGCGTGTCGGCGAAGCAGTTGACGGCGACCAGGAACGGGATCGCTCGGCGCTCGAAGTAGTCGACCGCCGGGAAGCAGTCCTGCAGCCGGCGGGTGTCGGCGAGGACCACGGCGCCCAGCGCGCCCTCGGAGAGGTCGTCCCACAGGAACCAGAAGCGGTCCTGCCCCGGGGTGCCGAAGAGGTAGAGGGAGAGCCCCTCCCGGATGGTGATGCGGCCGAAGTCCATCGCCACGGTGGTGGTGGCCTTGGTGTCCACTCCCCCGGTGTCGTCCACCCCCTCCCCGGCCTCGCTGAGTCCTTCCTCGGTGCGCAGCGGGCGGATCTCGCTGACCGAGCCCACCAGGGTGGTCTTGCCCACCCCGAAACCGCCCGCGACTAAGATCTTCAGGGCCAGTTCGGGGCCGGGGCCCGGGGCTGCGCCCTCCGGGGTCCCTGGTGCGGCGTTCATCGGCCGTCTCCTTAAGGATGCGGGTCCTGCGCGTCACGGGGAATGCGGATGCACGGCTCGGCGAGGGGAGCCTTCGGCGGCAGAGCGCCGTCCGAAATCCATGGCGAGGACCGTACCGCCCACTGATCGGAATGTCCCCGAAATTGCCAAAGCCGCTCAGTCTTGCGATCAGGAAGCCCGGCGGCCTCCGTATCCGTGATAGACGGACCGGGCCGCCACTGCGGGGGCCGGTGCGGGATCATGTCCGCATGACGCAGCAGCAGTCGGAGGAGCGGACCGTCCCGTCCGCCGCGGCGGAGGTCTCCGCCGGTGCGGTCGAACGCCATGGCATCGATCCGGTGCCGGACACCGAGCGGCACGGCAGCCCCAGGTCGCTGTTCTGGCCCTGGGCCGCGTCCGGGCTCTCCCTGTTGTCCCTCGCCTACGGCGTCTACCTCATGGGCCTCGGTCTCAGCCCCTGGCAGGCGATCGCCTCCGGGGCGCTCGGCTATGTGCTCTCGTTCCTCCTGGTCGGGCTGATCTCGATAGCCGGGACGCGCACCGGTGCTCCCACCATGGCCATCGGCCGGTCCTCCTTCGGGCGGCAGGGCAACAAGCTGCCCACGCTGTTCAGCTACGTCTCCAACGTCGGCTGGGAGACCGTCCTGGTCGCGCTGTCCTCTCTGGGTGGCGCGGCGATCCTGGCGCGCGTCGCTCCCGGCGTCTTCGCCCGGGCCGACGCACGGACGCCGACAACTACGGCGCAGGCGCTGTGTTTTGCCGCGACGGCGGTGGTGGTCGTGGTGGTCGGCATCTACGGGCATGCGCTGATCATGCGGGTGCAGAAGTACCTGACCGCCGCGATCACCGCACTGACCGTGGTGTACCTGGTGCTGATGGCCGACCGCATCGACCTGTCCGCGCTGGGGCACGGCCGGGCGGGCGGCCTCGGCACGTTCGTCGGCGGCATCGTGTTCGCGATGACGCTGCTGGGCCTGGGCTGGGTCAACTGCGGTGCCGATTACAGCCGTTATCTGCCGCGGACGACCAGCGGGCGGGCGATCACGGGGTGGACCACGCTCGGCGGGGTGCTGCCGCCGCTGGTGCTGCTGGTGTTCGGGGTGGTGCTGAACGCCGGGGATCCGAAACTGGCCGGGGCGGCGGCCGCCGACCCGGTGGGGGCGCTCGCGGCCGAGCTGCCCACCTGGTTCCTGGTGCCGTATCTGCTCACCGCCATCGGGGGCTTCGCCTCCGGGGCGATCATGGACATCTACAGCTCGGGCATGTCGATGCTGGCCCTGGGCATTCCGATCCGGCGGCATCTGGCCGTTCTGGCGGACGGCGTGCTGATGGCTGCCGGCGGCTGGTACGTGCTGTTCGTTTCGCCCAGTTTCTTCGCGACCTTCCAGGCGTTCCTGGCCGTCATCGGGGTGGCGATGTCGGCCTGGTCGGCGGTGTTCCTGGTGGAGCAGTGGCGCCGCCGCCACACCGGCTTCGACCTGGTGCGGGTGAGGGCCCTGGGCCGGCCGGCGGTGTTCTCGCTCGGCGTGGGCACCGTCGTCGGGCTGGGCCTGATCACCTCCGCCGACCCCCACATCGCCACGGTGGTGGGCTTCCTGCTCACCGACGGCGCCGCGCGGGGCCCGCTGGGCGCCATGAACCTCGGCGTCGTGGTGGCCCTGCCCGTCGCCGGCGTGCTGTACGCCTGCACCGCATCGCTCGGTGCCCGTCGTCACACCTCTGGAGGAGACCGATGACCGACCACCACGGTGAGCGGCCGCACGAGGTGCGGGCGTTCTTCGGGCCGCGTGCCGCCGGCTGGGACGACAAGTTCCCCGACGACGGCCCCGCCTACGCCGCCGGCGTCGCCGAGCTGGGACTGCAACGGGGCGAGAAGGTGCTGGACGCCGGCTGCGGCACGGGCCGGGCGCTGCCGGCGCTGCGGGAGGCCGTGGGGCCGCAGGGGACGGTGCTGGGCGCCGATCTGACGCCCGAGATGCTGGCGGCCGCCGTACGGGCCGGGCGGGACCGCTGCGCGCCGCTGCTGCTCGCGGACGCGACGCGGCTGCCGCTGCCGGACGCCGCGCTGGACGCGGTCTTCGCCGCCGGGCTCATCTCCCATCTGCCGTACCCGGAGGCGGGCTTCGCCGAACTGGCCAGGGTCGTCCGGCCCGGTGGCCGGCTCGCGCTCTTCCACCCCATCGGGCGGGCCGCCCTCGCCGCGCGCAAGGGGCGGGCCGTGACACCCGACGACCTCCGGGCGGAGCCGAACCTGCGGCCCCTGCTCGCCCGCTGCGGCTGGGAGCTGATCCGGTACGAGGACCGGGACGCGCGCTATCTGGCGTTGGCGGTCCGCCGGGGTTGAGGCGCGGCCCGGCCCGTGGCATCCGGGGTCAGGAGGCCACCGGGCCCTCCCCGTGCGGGACCGGGCAGCCGCCGAGGCGCCGGGAGACCGGGAAGGTGCCGAGTTCGGCCACCCGGTAGCCGTTCGGGTAGCCCTTGATCTCGGGGTTCTGGCGGGCGTAGTGCGGGGTGCGGCGGGGCGGCAGCAGCCGGACGGCCTTCGCGCGCAGCTTCAGGGCGCCGCGCACCGTCTTCTGCAGCGCGGGAGCCGGCCGGTCGTAGCGGAAGGCGTCCAGCAGCGAGTCGTCCAGGAGGGCCATGCTCGCGCGGCGCACCATCGGGGCGAGCGGGCCGTACCAGCCGGCCATCAGGTCCAAGGTGGCGTCGGAGACCCGTCGTGCGCCCTCGTCCCAGCCGAAGTGCGCCGCCTCGTAGGCGTCGAGGCACTGCTCGAAGTCCTCGTAGGTGCACGGGAGTTCGGGAATGCCCATGTGGCGGCCGAGGGTGCGGTAGTAGGCGGCGACGGCACGCTGTTCGTGCGGGGTCAGCCGCCGCCAGCCGTAGGCGTCGAGCCAGCGCTTGGGCGTCACCACGAAGGTGCACAGGACATAGCGCATGTCCTCGTCGGAGATGTCGTAGCTGCGGTGCATCTGGTTGATGCGCCGGATGGCCGTCCGGCCGTCCTCGCCGTCGAAGCCGTGCTCCAGTACGGCGTCCAGGAGGAGGGCGGTGTCGTCGTAGCGCTTCTGCGTACGGTCCGTCAGTTCGGCGGTCTCGGCGAGCAGCCGGCCGATGCTCGGCACGGCGTAGGTGCGGTAGAGGGCCAGTTCCAGGGCGCGGGTCAGGTCCCAGGGGAACTCATGGGTGGCGATGATGCGGTAGATCGTTAAGCAGTCGCGCTCGGGATCGAGCCTGCGGATCTCCTTCAGCCAGTCGTAGCGCCGCACGTGACAACCGTCCTTCCCTCGCCGGAGCGCCCAGTCTAGGAGCGGCCCGGGAGCCCCGGCAGACCGGGCACACCACCTCCCCCCGACCCTGTAGGAAGGCATAAGCCCAGCGTAGGAGTGGTGACAAGCTCCCGACGGGGCAATTAAGGTGCGCCGACGTACTCCGCAAAGGTTGGGAAGGGGAGGTCCGCGTGCCCACGACCGAGAGCGCCGACAACGACCAGTTGTTCGTGCTGACGGCGGTGCTGCTGACGCCCGGGCAGTTCCCGAGCGTGCTCGGCGACGACTACCCCGAGGTGTGCGCGGGCCTCGGGCTCGAACCGTACGCCGAGGGCTACGGGCTGGTCCTCGGGCAGGACGGCGGCGGCGCCCGCTGGACGGTGGTGACCGAGGACGTGTCGCTGGTGGCCTGTGCCATCGCGGCGTGGGACTGCGGGATGGAGTACGACCTCTCGCCCGGGGAGGGCAGCATCGTCGCGGCGCTCCCGGGCTGGCCGCTGGCGCTCGCCGTGTCGGCGCCGGGGGTGCCGGCGCCGCATGATCCGGAGCGGCAGGAGGGTGAGCCGGCGCCCCTCTGCCCGCCGGACGCGGAGGAGTGGGGGCCGGCCCAACGGCGGCTCGGTGCGGACGAGATCGCGCTGCAGTGGGCGATGTGGCGCGAGCAGGTGGACGGTGAGGTGACGTTCGCGGAACCGGGGGACGCGGCGCACGAGGGGGTGCGCCGGGTGCTGAAGGAAGCGCGTGGCTATCTGGCGGAGCCGCCGCCGCCCGGGCGCGTGCGGTCGTCGTTCGCGGCGGGTGAGGCGCGCACGCTGCGGGTCGACGGGCCGGGCTGGAGCATGGTGGCGCGCACCGACGACATCGCGTTCGTGCTGCTGGACGAGGAGCCCGGCGAGGTGCATCCGGTGGGCCGGGGGCCCGAACTGCCCGGGCTGCTCTCCTCGCTGGACGAGCTGGCGGCCCGGCCGGTCTGAGCCGGCGCCCCGGCGCACCGCCGGCTGCCCGGGCCACCGAGGCGAGCCGTCGGCCGGTGAGCCGCCGGCCGGTCCGGGCCCCGGGCATGCCGGCCCACGGGGCCCGCCCGCCCCGCTTCCGGCGTCAGCGTCCGAGCTGTTTGTGGCCGACCCGGCGCAGGCGGCGGCGCTGGGAGGAGTCGAGGGCCAGATATGCGACGGCCGGGACTCCGACCATGACCAAGAGGGCCGCCCAGAAGGGCAGCAGCCACAGCAGGACCACTCCCACCGCGACGCCGCCGATCGCGACCTTCGCCTGTGTGGACATCCTTCACGTCCCTTCCGCGGCCGGTGCCGCGCTCTGTCGTACTCCATTGAACGCCGATTCCGCGCCGCGGGTTCCCTGTCGTGCCGCACGGGTTGCCGGGTGCGGCCCCGGGGAGTGCGCGTTCTTCGTTCGGGCCCGGCGTCCGGTACCCTCGGGCGCTCCAGGCGCCGGTAGTCAAACTTGAGGAGTTCGGGAACCTGTGACATCCACGCGTGCGGCCACCCCCGCTCAGCTCTCCGGGCTCGCCCGCTGCCCGGCGGTCTTCCTGCCGTCGGATCCACCCCGGGCCGGCCGGATCGCCTTCTGGCGTCCCGATGGTGAGCCGGTGGCGGCGGCCCTCACCGAGGAGGGCGCGCCGGACGGGAGCGGGCCCGTGGTGGAGCGGCTGAGCGTCGTACTGCCGGAGGAGGACGGCGGCGTCCAGGCCGGCGAGGTGCCGGCGCTGGTGCTGCCGGTGGCCGACGCGGTGCCCGTCCTCACCCGGTTGCGGGCCGGCCGGACCACCCATCCGGCGGCCGCCTTCTGGGGCGCCGCGGCGGTCCTCGCTCTCCAGCTGGCCGCCCGTGGCCGGCTGCTGCCCGGCGTGAGCCCGAAGGGCCACGACGCCTGGCGGCTGGGCCCGCTCGATGCGGCCGACATCGAACGGCTGCGGGAGCTCGCCGCCGCGATGCCGCCGTACGCACACGCCGTCCCGCTGCCGGGGACGGACCCGGTGGAGCTGCCCGAGCCGGAGCGGCACCTGCGGGCGTTCCTCGACGCGGTGGCGGACGGGCTGCCGCGCTCCCCCGCCGCCGCGCTGGCCACCGGGTCGCCCGCCTTCGCCGCGGCCGCGCCGCAGCACATCCCCCAACAGCGGGACTGGGCTGCGGACGTGGCCGCCGGCCATGACGCCGGCGTACGGATCTCCCTGCGGGTGGAGGCGCACGGCCTGGAGACGGACGCGGCGGTGGGCGGTCCGGTGGACGGGGCCACGCCGGCCCCGGCGAGCGAGGTCAGCTTCCGCGCGGTCCTGCAGGTGCACAGCCTCACCGATCCGGCCCTGGTGGCGGATGCCGCCGAGGTGTGGGCGGGGGCGTCGACGGCGGGGCAGGCGTTCGGTCCGCGGGCGCGGATGGACACCCTGCGCACGCTGCGCCGGGCGGCCGAGGTCTGGGCGCCGCTCGGCCCGTTGCTGTCGGCGGCGGTGCCCGACGCGCTGGATCTCGCCGACGAGGAGGTCGCCGAACTGCTCGGCCCGGCCTCCCGGGCGCTGGCCTCGGCCGGGGTGCAGGTCCACTGGCCGAAGGAGCTGGCGCGCACGCTGACCAGCCGCGCCGTGGTGGGGCCGCCCGATACCGAAGACCCGGTGGGCGGCCGGGAATCGGGGCCGCCCTCCTTGCTGTCCGCGGATGCCCTGCTCTCCTTCAGCTGGCGGTTCGCGGTGGGCGGCCAGGAGGTGGACCGGGCCGAACTGGACCGGCTGGCCGAGGCCGGGCGGCCGCTGGTGCGGCTGCGCGACCGGTGGGTGCTGATCGACCCGGAGGCCGTGCGGGCCGCCCGGGACCGGCAGGACCGTAAGGTCACCCCGCTCGACGCGCTCGGCGCCGCGCTCACCGGGAGCGCCGAGGACGGCGCCGGTGACCGGGTGGCGGTGCAGGCGACCGGGTGGCTGGCCGGGCTGCGCGACCGGCTCGCGGACCCGGAGGGCACCGACACCGGCCCCGTCAGCCAGCCGCCCGCGCTCCGCGCGACACTGCGCGACTATCAGCTGCGCGGCCTGGGCTGGCTGCACCGGATGACGTCGCTGGGACTGGGCGCCTGTCTCGCCGACGACATGGGGCTGGGCAAGACGATCACCCTCATCGCGCTGCATCTGCACCGGCAGGCCGACCCCGCGTCGGCCGGCCCGACGCTGGTGGTGTGCCCGACGTCGCTGATGGGCAACTGGCAGCGGGAGATCGAGAAGTTCGCGCCGGGCACCGCGGTGCGCCGCTTCCACGCCGGGCGCCGCAATCTGGCGGACCTGGCGGACGGCGAGTTCGTCCTCACCACCTACGGGACGATGCGGCTGGACGCCGGGAAGCTGGCGGAGGTGCCCTGGGGGCTGGTCGTCGCGGACGAGGCGCAGCACGTCAAGAACCCGTTCTCGGCGACCGCCAAGGCACTGCGGACCGTTCCGGGCAAGGCCCGGGTGGCGCTGTCCGGCACCCCGGTGGAGAACAACCTGACCGAGCTGTGGGCGATCCTGGACTGGACGACGCCCGGCCTGCTGGGGTCGCTGGGACGGTTCCGGACGCGGTATGCGCGGGTCGTCGAGGGCGGTCCGGCGGCGTCCCCCGAGGCGGCCGCGGCGGCCGGCCGGCTGGCCCGGCTGGTGCGGCCGTTCCTGCTGCGCCGGCGCAAGTCCGATCCGGGCATCGCGCCGGAGCTGCCGCCCAAGACGGAGACCGACCGTGCGGTGGCGCTGACCACGGAGCAGGCCGGGCTCTACGAGGCGGTGGTGCGCGAGGGGCTCGACGAGATCGCCGGGACGGACGGGTTCGCCCGCCGCGGGCTGGTGGTCAAGCTGCTCACCTCGCTCAAGCAGATCTGCAACCACCCCGCGCAGTTCCTCAAGGAGGAGCAGCCTCGGATCGGCGGCCGCTCGGGGAAGGTCGAGCTGCTCGACGAGCTGCTGGACACGATCCTCGCCGAGGGGGCGAGCGTGCTGGTGTTCACCCAGTACGTACGGATGGCGCGGCTGCTGGAAGGGCATCTGGCGGCGCGCGGCGTGGCCTCGCAACTTCTGCACGGCGGAACGACGGTGGCGCGCCGGGAGGAGATGGTGCGCCGCTTCCAGGACGGCGAGGTTCCGGTGTTCCTCCTGTCGTTGAAGGCGGCCGGCACCGGGCTCAACCTCACCCGGGCGGGCCATGTCGTGCACTTCGACCGCTGGTGGAACCCGGCCGTCGAGGCGCAGGCCACCGACCGCGCGTACCGCATCGGGCAGACCCAGCCGGTGCAGGTCCACCGCATGATCACGGAGGGCACGATCGAGGACCGGATCGCCGGCCTGCTCCTGCGCAAACAGCAGCTGGCGGACGCGGTGCTCGGCTCCGGCGAGGCCGCACTGACCGAACTCACCGACGCCGAGCTGGCGGACCTGGTCGCACTGCGAGGGAGCGAGCGATGACCGGACGAGGAGCGATGACGGGGCGATTCGAGGACAGTGACGACAGTGCCGCCAGTGACGACAATGACGGCGCCTACGGGGGCGACGCCCACGAGGAAGGCATAGCCGGGGAGGGTCCTCACGAAGACGCCCCGGACGCCGAGCGCACCTTCGCCGCGCTGCCGCCCGCCCAGGGCCGGGGCTTCGCCCGTACGTGGTGGGGGCAGGCGTGGCTCAAGGCGCTGGAGGACACCGCCCTGGACGGGCAGCAGCTGAAGCTGGGCCGGCGGCACGCCCGGGCCGGTGCGGTCGGTGCCGTCTCCGTGCGCCCGGGACGGCTGACCGCGGTCGTCCAGGACCGGGACCACACCCGGCACCGGTCCGACGTGCTCCTGCAGCGGCTGGACGACGACGCATGGGACCGCCTCCTCGATCTCGTCGCGGACCGGGCCGGGCACATCGCGGCACTGCTCGACCGGGACATGCCACCGGCGCTGGTGGAGGACGCGGCCGCGGCGGGCATCGAACTGCTGCCGGGCATCGGTGACCTGGAGGCGGAGTGCAGCTGCGGGGCGTGGGACCACTGCGCACATACGGCGGCGCTGTGCTATCAGGTGGCGCGGTTGCTGGACCAGGACCCTTTCGTGCTGTTGCTGGTGCGCGGCCGCGGCGAGCGGGGGTTGCTCGGGGAGTTGCAGGCGCGCAGCGCGGCCCGGGCGGCCACTCCCGCGGCGGCCGGGGTCCCGGCGCAGCCCGGGCCCGGCGCGGGCGTTCCGGCCGCCGAGGCGTACGCGGCGCGCGACATCCTGCCGCCGCTGCCGGCGCCGCCCCCGCCGGTCGACGGGCCGGGCGCCGCTCCGGTGCTCGGCGGCGGCACCCGGCCCGCGCCGGGGGTGGAGGTGGCGGCGCTGGAGTTCCTGATCGGGGACGCGGCGGCGCGCGCCCAGCGGTTGCTGGCGGACGCGCTCTCCCCCTGGCACGCGGACACTCCGCAGCCGCCCGCACTGACGCCTGGTCAGGACGCGGTGCGGCTGGCGGCGGCCGGTCCGGACCAGGTCGTATCCCGGCGGCTGGCGGCCGGTTCGGGGCGGGACGCACGCGGTCTGGCGCGGGCCGTACGCGCCTGGGAGCTGGGCGGTACCGCGGGGCTGGCGGTGCTGGAGGAGGAGTGGGCCCCGGATGCGGCGGCGCTGGCCCGGGCGGCCGACCGGCTCGCGGCCGCCTGGGACGACGACGGGACCCGGCCCCGGCTGCGGGCCACCGGCAACCGCTGGACGGTGATCGGCGGCGCCGCCCAACTGCGGTACGGGCGGGACGGCCGCTGGTGGCCGTACCGCAAGGAGCGCGGGCAGTGGGTGCCCGCCGGCCCGGCCTCGGACGATCCGGCGGCGGCGCTGGCGGAGGCGTCGGCGGAGGGCTGAGGCGGGGCCCCTCGGGGGCGGGGCGGGTCAGGTCCCGCCCCCCGAGGGGCCGTTCGCTCCCCGGGCGGCCGGGCCCGCGCAGAGCCCCCGGCCACCCGAATCCGGTCATCCGGCTGCGCCGTGCCCCCGCGCGTGATTCGCTGAGGGCGATCCCCCCAACGCCAGGCACGTCGCCCGCAGCAGGAGGACCAGTGACCGGGACTTCCCCGCACCCGCCGCAGCATGCGCCGCACGACCGGCCCCCGCCGCCGTCCGGCCGCCGGACGGAGCCCGCACCGGGCCGCCCGGGTCCGGCGGACGACCGGCTCCCGTACTACGAGGACCGTTCGCCGGGCCGGGGGACGCTGCCGCCGCGCGCCTGGTACGCGTCCTCGGACGCGCCACGGATGTCGCTGCACGGCACCTGGCGGTTCCGTCTCTCGCCGCGCGCCGACGCCGAGGACGAGGCGTTCGCCCGGCCGGACTTCGACGACAAGGAGTGGCACGAGCTGCGGGTGCCCGGCACCTGGGTGCTCAAGGGATTCGGCGCCCCCGTGTACACCAACACCGCCTATCCCTTTCCGGTGGACCCGCCGCGGGTGCCGGACGAGAACCCGACCGGTGACCACCGGCAGGTGTTCGATCTGCCGGAGGGCTGGGGCGAGGGGCCGGCCGTGCTGCACTTCGGCGGGGTGGAGTCCTGCGCCCGGGTCTGGCTCAACGGGCAGGAACTGGGGCACTTCCAGGGCAGCCGGCTGCCGCACGAGTTCGAGGTGGGGCAGTTGCTGCGGCCGCACGGCAATGTGCTGGCGGTGCGGGTCCACCAGTGGTCGGCCGGCAGCTATCTGGAGGACCAGGACCAGTGGTGGCTGCCCGGGATCTTCCGGAACGTCTCGGTCCACCGGCGTCCGGAAGGGTCGGTCGCCGACCACTTCGTCCATGCCGGATTCGATCACCGTACGGGCCGTGGCACCCTGCGGGTGGAGTGCACCCCGGCCGGGCGGGTGACCGTACCGGAGCTCGGGCTGGACCTGGCGACCGGGGAGAGCGCGACGGTGCCGGTGCAGCCCTGGACGGCCGAGGAACCCCGGCTGTACACCGGCGAGTTGGTCACCTCCGGGGAGACCGTCCCGCTGCGGATCGGGTTCCGTACGGTGTGCGTCGAGGACGGGCTGCTGAAGGTCAACGGCCGGCGGATCCTGCTGCGCGGCGTCAACCGGCACGAATTCCATCCGCGGTACGGACGCACCGTGGGGCCCGAGGTGATGCGCCAGGACCTGCTGATGATGAAGCAGCACAACATCAACGCGGTGCGCACCAGCCACTATCCGCCGCACCCGGCGTTCCTGGACCTCTGCGACGAGCTGGGGCTGTGGGTCGTCGACGAGTGCGATCTGGAGACGCACGGGTTCGGGCAGCAGGGCTGGCGGGACAATCCGGTCGACGACCCGCGCTGGGAGCCGGCGCTGCTGGACCGGGCCCGCCGGATGGTCGAACGGGACAAGAACCATCCCAGCATCGTGCTGTGGTCGCTGGGCAACGAGTGCGGGACGGGCCGCGGGCTGTCCGCCATGGCCGGGTGGATGCGCGAGCGCGATCCGTCCCGTCCGCTGCACTACGAGGGCGATCGCAGCTGCGCCGACACCGACGTCTACTCCCGGATGTACGCCGATCACGCCGAGGTGACGCGGATCGGCCGGCGCACCGAGGCGCCGCTGGACGACCCCGCGCTGGACGCCCGGCGCCGCCACCTCCCGTTCCTCCTCTGCGAGTACGCGCACGCGATGGGCAACGGTCCGGGCGGTCTCGGTGAGTACCAGCGGCTGTTCGAGACCTACGAGCGCTGTCAGGGCGGCTTCGTGTGGGAGTGGATCGACCACGGGCTGCGGCAGCGGACGCCGGACGGCGAGGTGTACCACGCCTACGGCGGCGACTTCGGTGAGGAACTGCACGACGGGAACTTCGTCTGTGACGGCCTGGTGCTGCCGGACCGGACGCCGTCGCCGGGGCTGGTCGAGTTGAAGAAGGTCGTCGAGCCGGTGCGGATAGAGGCCGGGCCCGACCGTGACGACGGCAGGCAGACGGTCCGGATCACCAATCTGTACGACTTCGCCGGGCTCGGGCACCTTTCGTTCCTGTGGCGCTACGAGGTGGAGGGCAACCCGTGCGGCAGCGGGTGGCTGGAGCTGCCCACGCCGCCACCGGGCGAGTCGGTCGTGACGGCGCTGCCGGACATGGCGGAGGAGCGGGACGAGGGCCGGGAGGCCTTCTGGACGGTGCGGGCCGTACTGGCCGGGGACACCGCCTGGGCACCGGCCGGGCACGAGGTGGCGTGGGGCCAGTTCCGGGCCGTACCGCGCCCGGCGTACGTGCCTCCGGTGCCCACCGCCACCCCGCGCCGCGGCGAGGGCAATGTGCTCGTCCTCGGGCCGGGCACCTTCGACGCCACGACCGGGACGCTGGACTATCTGGACGGGGTGCGGATCGGCGGCCCCCGGCTGCACGTCTGGCGGGCGCCGACCGACAACGACGAGGCCGCGCCCTGGCAGCCCGGGCCGCGGCCGGCCACCGAATGGCGCCGGCTCGGCCTGCACCGGATGCGGCACCGCGTGGACGCCGTCGGACCGGACGGGCCCGCCCTGGTGGTGCGGACCCGGGTGGCCGCGGCCGGTTCCCCGCTCGCGCTGCGCGCGGTCTACCGGTGGACGGCCCGACGCGACCTGCTGCGGCTGGAGTTGGCGGTCGATCCGGAGGGCGACTGGCCGGTTCCGCTGCCCCGGCTCGGGGTGCGGATGGCGGTGTGCGGGAGCCTGGGGCGGGCACAGTGGTACGGCGGCGGGCCCGGTGAGGGCTATCCGGACACCCGGGCGGCGGTCCGCACCGGTCGCTGGTCGCGGTCGGTGGAAGAGCTGCAGACGCCGTACGTCCGGCCGCAGGAGAACGGTTCCCGGCCCGGTGTGCGCCGGCTGGAACTGACCCGGTCGGACGGTTCGGGCCTCCGGGTCGAGGGAGACCCGGACTTCGCCTTCGCCGCCCGCCGCTGGTCCGACGAGGAGCTGACCGCGGCCCGGCACACCCCGGACCTGCGGCCGGGCGACGTCCTGTGGCTGCATCTCGACCACGCCCAGCACGGCATCGGCAGTCAGTCGTGCGGGCCGGGGGTGCTGCCGCAGTACCGGCTGACGGCGGCTTCGGCACGGTTCTCGTTCGTCTTCGCCTCGCTGCCCTGAGCGGCCTCGGGTCTTGCCGTCGGCGCAGGTCACGGGCGTTGTCAGTGGGCGGGGCTACGATCCGAAGGAGCTGGGAAAAGGTCCGCCCGGCAGCACACGAGGAGGGTTCGCACCATGGCCAGCACGGTCCCGACGCTCGCCGACGCCCTCGCCGCGGGGCCGGTGGTCCTCGACGGCGGGCTGTCCAACCAACTGGAGGCCGCCGGGCACGACCTGAGCGACGAGCTGTGGTCGGCGCGGCTGCTGGCCGAGGAGCCGGAGGCGGTGGTGCGGGCGCATCTGGCGTACTACGAGGCGGAGGCGCGGGTCGCGATCACGTCCAGCTACCAGGCGACGTTCGAGGGGTTCGCGCGGCGCGGCATCGGCGCCGAGGAGGCCGCGGAGCTGTTCGGGCGGAGCGTCGCGCTGGCCCGCGAGGCGGCCGGCCGGGCGCGGGCGGGCGGCGCCCCCGGACCGCTGTACGTGGCCGCCTCGGCGGGTCCGTACGGCGCGATGCTGGCGGACGGTTCCGAGTACCGCGGCCGGTACGGCCTGTCGGTGGCGGAGCTGGAGCGCTTCCACCGGCCGCGGCTGGAGGTGCTGGCGGCGGCCGGCCCCGACGTGCTGGCGCTGGAGACGGTGCCGGACGCCGACGAGGCCCGGGCGCTGCTGCGGGCGGTGCGCGGGCTGGGCGTGCCGGCGTATCTGTCGTACAGCGTCGCCGGCGACACCACCCGGGCCGGACAGCCGCTGGCCGAGGCGTTCGCCCTCGCGGCGGAGGTGGACGAGGTGATCGCCGTGGGGGTGAACTGCTGCGCGCCGGACGACGCGGACCGGGCGGTGCCGCTGGCCGCGCAGGTCACCGGCAAGCCGGTGGTGGTGTATCCGAACAGCGGCGAGCGCTGGGACGCCGAGGCGCGGACGTGGTGCGGCATACCGGAGTTCACCGCCGGCCGGGTCGCCGGCTGGGTCGCGGACGGCGCCCGGCTGATCGGCGGCTGCTGCCGGGTCGGGCCGGACGCCATCGCGCAGCTGGCGGCCGGCCTCGGCCGCTGACACGCATCGGTCGGGCGGTGCTCAGGACAGCGGCTTGGTGAGCTTCCGGGTGTTGCTGCGGTTGCCCATCAGGCTGCAGCTGACGGTCTTGATGCCGAGCTTGTAGCCCTTGAGGTTGGGGTACTGCACGTAGGTTCCCTCGGCGGTGCCGGTGGGCTGGCGGGAGGCCTTGCGCTCCAGCTCGTCCCGGCACAGCGACGACGCCTTGTCCTGGATGTCGGAATCGCTGGTCAGGCCCTCGCCGAGGCGGTGGGTGGTGACGATCTCGGCGTCGTGCGGGCTGTTGCAGGAGGCCTCGGTGTTGTTGCCACTGCCGCCCGGGTCCAGGTCGTAGCAGTCGCCGACCTTCTGCAGGTAGAAGGGGCTCGTGCCGGCGGAAGGGCTGGGCGAGCTCTCGGGGTCGCCGCTGGGCGAGGCGTAGGGGTCGTCGGAGGGGGTGGCGGAGGCGCTCTCGGACGGGGTGGCGGAGGCGCTCGAACTGGACGACGGCTGGGCGCGGTTGTTGCCGCTGTCGTCGCTGTTGGCGATCACGATGACGGCGATGACGGCGGCCAGCACGACCGCGCCACCGCCGATGATGGCGGCGATGAGCTTGCCGTTGCCGCCGCCGTTGGGCGGGCCGGGGGGCTGCTGCCAGCCGCCGGGGCCGCCCGGGCCACCCGGGCCCGGAGGGCCGTAGCCGCCCGCGGGCGGACCGAAGCCACCGGGGGCCTGGTTGCCGCCGGGCGGCGGGCCGTATCCGCCGGCCGGCGGTCCGAACCCGCCCGGGTTGCCGGGGGGCGGCTGGTTCGGCGGGTGCGGCTGGCCGGGCGGCGGGGGCGGAAAGCTCATAACGGAAATGATCGCTTCTTTACTGGGGTTCACGGGACGCGGTGACCAACCTGGAACACTTCCGGTCTGAAATGTCCGCCTGCTGGGCACCGTTGGCGACAGGCAGCAAGCCACCCTACGGCCCGGAGGTTCTGCGTGTTCACCGACCTACCGCTGGACGAACTGCGCACCTATCGCCCCCCGTTGCCCGAGCCGCCCGGATTTGACGCGTTCTGGGAGCGCACGCTCGCCGAGGCGCGCGCCCATGACCTGGCCGCGCGGTTCACCGCGCTCGACGCCGGGCTGGCCCTGTTGCGCACCTATGACGTGGAGTTCTCGGGCTTCGGCGGGCACCGGATCCGTGGCTGGTTCCTGATCCCGCGGACGGCCGCCGGGCCGCTGCCGTGCATCGTGCAGTACCTCGGTTACGGCGGTGGCCGGCGCCGGCCGCACGACTGGCTGCTGTGGCCCGCGGCGGGCTACGCCACCCTGGTCATGGACGTCCGCGGCCAGAGCGGCCCGGACCGCCCCGGTGACACCCCCGACCCGGCCGGCTACCGCAACCCGGGCGTTCCCGGCCGGCTGACCCAGGGCCTGCTCGATCCCGACGACCACTACTACCGGCGGCTGTTCACCGATGCGGTACGGGCCGTGGAGGCCGCGCGCGGCCACGCGGAGGTGGACGAGGAGCGGATGGTGGTCGCCGGTCACAGCCAGGGCGGGGCGCTCGCCCTGGCTGTGACCGGCCTGGCCCCGGGCCTGGCCGGGGCCCTGATCGACGCGCCCTTCCTGACGCACATCCGCCGCGCCGTCGAGGTCACCGACGCCGGCCCGTACGGCGAGCTCGGCCGCTACTTCGCCGGCGCCCGGGACCACGTCGACCGGGCCCTGGCGACCCTGGACCACTTCGACGGGCTGAACTTCGCGGTCCGGGCCGCCGCACCGGCGCTCTTCGCGACCGCGCTGCGCGACGACGTGGTGCCGCCGTCCACCGGCTTCGCCGCGTACCACCACTACGCGGGCGAGAAGGAACTGAAGGTGTGGCGGTTCAACGCCCACGAAACCGGCGGCACCGACCAGCGCACCGCCGAACTCGCCTTCGTCCGCCGGCTCTTCGGGCGGCCGGCGGCCTGACCGGCCGGCCGGTTCAGGACGCGCCGAGCAGGTGGTCCAGGGCCAGCTGGTCCAGGTGCTCGAAGGCCATCCCGCGGGCGGCGGCCGCCTCCGGCCGGAAGGTCTCGTAGGCGGTGGGATCGGCGAGCAGCCCGGCCAGGCCGTCCTCGGCGGTGGGGCGGGCCAGCTCGGGCAGCCGGGCGGCGCGCAGTGCGTCCTGGACGGCCGGGTCGGCCCGGAAGGCCGCGGCGCGCTCCTTGAGGATCAGGTAGTTGCGCATGCAGCCGGCGGCGGAGGCCCAGACGCCGTCGAGGTCCTCGGTACGCGGCGGTTTGAAGTCGAAGTGCCGGGGCCCGTCGTAGCCGGCCGTCTCCAGCAGGTCGACGAGCCAGAACGCGGCGCGCAGGTCGCCGGCGCCGAAGCGCAGGTCCTGGTCGTACTTGACGCCGCTCTGGCCGTTGAGGTCGAGGTGGAAGAGCTTGCCCTGCCAGAGGGCCTGGGCGATGCCGTGCGGGACGTTGAGGCCGGCCATCTGCTCGTGGCCGACCTCCGGATTGACGCCGAAGAGGTCGGGGCGTTCGAGGCGGCCGATGAAGGCGAGGGCGTGGCCGACGGTGGGCAGCAGGATGTCGCCGCGCGGCTCGTTGGGTTTGGGCTCGATGGCGAACCGCAGGTCGTAGCCCTGCTCGACGACGTACTGGGCGAGCAGGTCGAAGGCTTCCTTGAGCCGGTCGAGGGCGGCCGCCACATCCTTGGCGGCGCCGGACTCCGCGCCCTCCCGGCCGCCCCAGGCCACATAGGTGTGGGCGCCCAGTTCGGCGGCGAGGTCGATGTTGCGGAGCGTCTTGCGCAGCGCGAAGCGGCGGACGTCGCGGTCGTTGGCGGTGAAGGCGCCGTCCTTGAACACCGGGTGGGTGAAGAGGTTGGTGGTCGCCATCGGGACGACCAGGCCGGTGCCGTCCAGCGCCTGGCGGAAGCGTTTGACGGCCGTCTCGCGCCGGATGTCGTCGGCGCCGAACGGGATCAGGTCGTCGTCGTGGAAGGTCACGCCGTACGCGCCGAGCTCCGCGAGGCGGTGCACGGTCTCGACCGGGTCCAGGGCGCGGCGGGTGGCGTCCCCGAAGGGGTCGCGGCCCTGCCAGCCGACGGTCCACAGACCGAAGCTGAATTTGTCCCCGGGCACCGGCTCACAACGCATCGCATCTCCCTCGGCCATTTCGTCAAGGCACTTTACAAATTCCGCGGCGGCCAAACTAATATGCGGCGGCACACCGGGGAACCCCCTGGAAGCAGACCGTGCGAGCAGGCTCCGCAGTCTTCGTGGCAGCGGGCCGCCAAGGGAGAGAGCACGATGGGCGCACAGGCAGCGGGACCGCTCGTCCTCGGGGTGGACAGCTCGACGCAGTCCACGAAGACGCTGGTCGTGGACGCGGAGACCGGTGTGGTCGTGGCGCGCGGGCAGGCACCGCACACGGTCGGCGGCGGTCCCGGCAAGGAGAGCGACCCCCGGCAGTGGTGGCGGGCGCTGGGCGAGGCGCTGGCGCAGTGCGGGGACGCCGCCCGGCAGGTCTCCGCGGTGTCGGTCGCCGGGCAGCAGCACGGGCTGGTCACGCTGGACGCGGCCGGCGAGCCGGTGCGCCCGGCCCTGTTGTGGAACGACGTCCGCGCCGCCGGCCACAGCGAGCGGCTGATCGCCGAGCGGGGCGGCCCCCGGGCCTGGGCGGACCGGGTGGGGAGCGTGCCGGGCCCGGCGTTCACGGTGGCCAAGTGGGCCTGGCTGCGGGAGACCGAGCCGTCCGCGGCCGCCGCCACCGCCGCGGTGCGGCTGCCGCACGACTACCTCACCGGGCGGCTGACCGGCGAGGCGGTCACCGACCGTGGGGACGCCTCCGGCACGGGCTGGTGGGCCTCGGCCACCGGGGCGTACGACCCGGAGATCCTGGCGCACGTCGGGCTGCCCCCGGAGGCGCTGCCCCGGGTCGCCGGGCCGGGCGAGGCCGCCGGGACGGTGCACGCCGGTGAGCTGCCGCTGCCCCGGGGCGCCCTGGTGGCCGCGGGCACCGGCGACAACATGGCGGCCGCGCTCGGCCTCGGCCTGCGCCCCGGACAGCCGGTGCTGAGCCTGGGCACCTCGGGTACGGTCTACGCGGTCTCCACCCACCGCCCGGCCGATCCGACCGGCACCGTCGCCGGTTTCGCCGACGCCCGGGGCGACTGGCTGCCGCTGGCCTGCACCCTGAACTGCACGCTCGCGGTGGACCGGGTGGCGGCGCTGCTGGGCCGCGACCGGGAGGCCGTGGAGGCGGGCGGCGAGGTGGTGATGCTGCCGTTCCTCGACGGGGAGCGCACGCCGAATCTGCCCGGGGCGTCGGGCCTGGTGCACGGACTGCGGCACGGCACCACGGCCGGGCAGCTGCTCCAGGCCGCCTACGACGGTGCGGTGTTCGCGCTGCTGCGGGCGCTGGAGCAGGTGCTGGACGCGGACGCCGCGGCCGGGACGCCGCTGCTGCTGATCGGCGGCGGCGCGAAGGGCCGGGCCTGGCGGGAGACGGTCCGCCGGCTCTCCGGCCGCCCGGTGGTGGTGCCCGAGGCCCAGGAGCTGGTCGCGCTCGGCGCGGCGGCCCAGGCGGCCGGGCTGCTGCTGGGCGAGGACCCCGCGGCGGTGGCCCGCCGGTGGGGCACCGCGCGCGGCACGGAGTACGAGGCCCAGCCGCGGGACGACGCCGCCCTGGACCGGCTGGCCGCCACCCTCACCGACGCGGACGCCCTGCTGCGGCGCTGAATCCCGCCGCTGAGTCCTCGGCCGTACCGATCCGCCGGTACCGATCCGCCGGTGCGGTCCGCCCGTACGCACCCGCCCTGCCGCCCTGCGGTGGCCCGGGCGCCCCCTGCCGTGACACCGACGCCTCCCTCACGCCGGGGGACTCGGCCCGACACCTCCAAGGAGACCCGTGACCCCGCCCGGCAACGACACCCAGGCCGGCATCCGGCGGCGCAACCTCGCCCGGGTGCTGCAGACCGTGGCCGCGCACGGGCCGCTGTCACGGCCGGCGGTGGCGGCGCGGATCGGGCTGACCCGGGCGGGCGTGGCGCCGCTGGTGGACGAGCTGCTGCGGGCCGGGCTGCTGGCCGAGTCGGGGCCGGCGGCGCCCCGCGGCCGGGGCCGGCCGGGGAGCGAACTGGTGGTCAGCGACCGCGGCCCGGCGGGGCTCGGGGCGGAGATAGGCGTGGATCACCTCGCGGTGTGCGCGATCGATCTGCGCGGCCGGATACGGGCCCGGGCGGCGGTCGGCGCGGCGAACCGGAACAGCGCGCCCGGGCCCGTACTGGAGCGGCTCGTGGCGCTGCTCGCGGAGGTGACCGGGCGGATCGCCGCGGAGGGGCTGCGGCCCGCCGGACTCGCGGTGGCGGTGCCGGGGCTGGTGGCCCGCGGCGGGACGACCGTGGTGCACGCGCCCAACCTCGGCTGGCGGGCGGCGGACCTGGCGCCGGGCCTGGCCCCGGTGACGGCCCCGGCGAGCTCCCCGGCCGTGCCGCTGACCGTGGAGAACGAGGCGAATCTGGGGGCGCTGGCCGAACTGCGGCCGGCCGGTGCGGACGGCGGGCGACCGGGACCGCCGCCGGACTTCGTCCATGTCTCGGCCGAGGCCGGGATCGGCGCGGCGGTCGTGGTGGACGGCCAACTGCTGCGTGGTGCCCGGGGGTTCGCCGGTGAGCTGGGCCATGTGCCGGTGTATCCGGACGGCCGCCGGTGCGACTGCGGCGGCCGCGGGTGCCTGGAGCAGTACGCGGGGGAAGAGGCCGTGCTGCGGGCGAGCGGGGCGACGGCCGGGCGGGCGGCGGCCGGGAAGGCGGGGCCGGGGGCCCGGATCGCGCTGCTCGCCCGCCGCGCGGCCGACGGCGACCCGGCCACCGTACGGGCCCTGGCGGACGCGGGGACGGCGCTCGGCATCGCGCTCGCCGGAGCGGTGAATCTGCTCGACCCGCGGGCGGTCGTCCTGGGTGGTGCGCTGGCCGGGCTCGCGCCCTGGGTCCTGCCGTCGCTGGAACGGGAACTGACGCTGCGTACGGCCGTGGCGGCGGATCCGGCGCGGGCCGGCGGACCGGCCGTGACGGTGTCGCGACTGGGGGCGGACGGGCCGCTGCTGGGGGCGGCGCACGCGGCACTGCGGGCGGTCCTGGACGACCCCCTCCGTTCCTGCGCCCCGGCTGACTCTCCCCCGGTCAGAACCCGCTAAACCTTTCCATGGAAAGAGATTTCCATGCCACCCCATCGAGCGATTGTGCCGATAAAAAGCACACGACTACCGTCGGATCGGCGGGCTGCCGAGAAACCGCTGCGCATCGCTTCCTGGGCAGTCCCGCATCGCACCCTCCCATGAGACAGGTGGCATTGTGACGATTGCCGACGAATCGCATCCCAGCAGTGCGGAAGAATCCCAGAATTCCAGCCTGAGTACCACCGCCGCACGGAATTTGGCGACCACCACCAAAACCGCCCCACAGATGCAGGGAATCACTTCCCGCTGGCTGCTGCGGTTGTTGCCCTGGGTGCAGGTGTCGGGCGGCACTTACCGGGTGAACCGCCGGCTGACCTACACCGTCGGCGACGGGCGCATCGACTTCGACATCAACGGCGGCGACGTCTCGGTCATCCCGGAGGAACTGCGCGAACTGCCCGCCCTGCGGGACTTCACCGACCAGGAGGTGCTGGCGGCGCTCGGCGAGCGGTTCACACAGACCGAGTACGCGCCCGGCGAGCTGATCGCCGAGGCCGGCACGCCGGACGACCGGCTGGTCCTGATCGCGCACGGCCGGGTGGACCGCATCGGCACCGGCAAGTACGGCGACGCGACGGTGCTGGAAGCGCTGGCGGGGGGTGACCACTTCGGCACCGGTCCGCTCGAAGCCGAGGAAGCGACCTGGGAGTTCAGCTACCGGGCCGTGACCCGGGTGACGGTCATGGCGCTGCCGCGCCCGGCGGGCCAGGAGGTGATCGACCGCTCCCCCGGGCTGCGCGAGCATCTGGCGACGGCCGACCGCTCCGCCTCCCGGCCGGCGAACGACAGCGGCGAATCGGCGGTCGCGGTGGCGTCCGGGCACCAGGGCGAGCCGGCCCTGCCCGGCACCTTCGTCGACTACGACGCGGCGCCGCGGGAGTACGAACTCAGCGTGGCCCAGACCGTGCTGCGCACGCACAGCCGGGTCGGCGACCTCTACAGCGACCCGATGAACCAGGTCGAGGAGCAGCTGAAGCTCACGATCCAGGCGCTGCGCGAGCGCCAGGAACACGAGATGATCAACAACCGCGAGTTCGGGCTGCTGCACAACGCCGACCTCAAGCAGCGCATCCACACCCGCACCGGACCGCCCACCCCCGACGACCTCGACGAGCTGCTCGCGACGGTCTGGAAGGACCCGGGCTTCCTGCTCGCCCATCCGCAGGCCATCGCCGCCTTCGGCCGGGAGTGCAGTGCCCGCGGGCTGTATCCGACCGCGGTGGATTTCATGGGGCATTCGCTGCCGTCCTGGCGCGGGGTACCGATCTTCCCGTGCAACAAGATTCCGGTCACCAAGGAACGCACCAGCTCGATTCTGCTGCTGCGCACCGGCGAGGAAAAGCAGGGCGTGGTCGGTCTGCAGCAGACCGGAATTCCCGATGAATACGAGCCGGGGCTGTCGGTGCGCTATATGGGTATCGACGACCGGGCGGTCCTCAAGTATCTGGTCAGCGCCTACTATTCCGCGGCCATTCTCGTGCCCGATGCGCTGGGCGTGCTGGAAGACGTGCAGATCGGCCACTGACCGGCCGCCGCAGGCACAGCACGACAGCACGCGCATCCGCACGTATCCGCACGCACCCGGTAGCACCGGCCCAGCGCAGCACCGACAGAACAGGTGAGCTTCTTCCATGACCACATCGGTGGACCCGACGTCCGGCCCGCAGCCCTCCGAGGTCGAGCAGAATCCGTCCAGCCTGGGCACCGCCGCAGCCCGCAATCTGGCGACCACGACCAAGACCGTGCCGCAGATGCAGGGGATCTCCTCCCGGTGGCTGCTGCGCATCCTGCCGTGGACCCAGGTCTCCGGCGGCACCTACCGCGTCAACCGCCGACTGACGCACACCCTCGGCGACGGGCGGATCGAGTTCGTCTCGACCGGCACCGACGTCCGGGTGATCCCGGCCGAGCTGCGCGAACTGGCACCGCTGCGCGGCTATGACCACGCCCTGACCCTGGAGACGCTGGCCGGCCGCTTCGTACAGCGGGAGTTCGCCCCCGGCGATGTGCTGGCCCGCAGGGGTGGTCCGACCGACCGGGTCATCCTGATCGCGCACGGCAAGCTGGACCGGCTCGGCGCCGGCAAGTACGGCGACGAGACGTCCCTGGGCACGCTGGCCGACGGTGATGCCATCGGCGCGGCGGCGCTGCTGTCCGCGGACGCGGAGTGGGAGCACTCCGTGCGTGCGGTGACCCGGGTGACCGCACTGACCCTCTACCGCAGTGACTTCGAGGCGGTGCTGGGCGATTCCGATTCCCTGCGGGCGCACATCGAGGCGTTCCGTACCGCGCTGGCGCCCGCGCAGAACAAGCACGGTGAGGCGGCCATCGAGCTGGCCGCCGGCCATGTCGGCGAGCCGGTGCTGCCGGGCACCTTCGCGGACTACGAACTGACGCCGCGGGAGTACGAACTCAATGTGGCACAAACGGTGTTGAAGGTGCACTCGCGGGTCGCCGACCTCTACAACGGGCCGATGAACCAGCTGGACCAGCAGCTGCGGCTGACCGTGGAGGCGCTGCGCGAGCGCCAGGAACACGAGATGATCAATAACCGCGAGTTCGGGCTGCTGCACAACGCCGACCTCAAGCAGCGCATCCACACCCGCAACGGACCGCCCACCCCCGACGACCTCGACGAGCTGATCTCGCGGCGCCGCAAGACGCAGTTCCTGCTGGCCCATCCGCGCACCATCGCCGCCATCGGGCGGGAGTGGAACGCCCGGGGGATCTACCCCTGCACCGTGCCGTTCGAGGGCGGGGAGGTGCGGGCCTGGCGGGGCATTCCGCTGCTGCCCTGCAACAAGATCCCGATCACCCCGGACCAGACCAGCTCGATCCTGGCCCTGCGCGTCGGCGAGGAGAACCAGGGCGTGATCGGGCTGCACCAGACCGGCATCCCGGACGAGTACAAGCCCGGCCTGTCCGTCCGCTTCATGGGCATCAACGACCAGGCGGTCATCAACTACCTGGTCAGCGCGTACTTCTCGGCGGCCGTGCTGGTGCCGGACGCGCTGGGCGTGCTGGAGGACGTCGAGATCGGTCACTGAACCGGCGGCGCACCGCCGTCCGTGCCGCGTCCGGGTCCGTCCCTCCAGGGGCCCGGGCACGGCACCCGGGTGACGGCCGATCAGGTGCGTCCCGGCTCGTGACCTGCACCGTTACCGCCTTTGGTCGAGCCATTGGCGGCCCGGCCATGCCCTTGGCAGGACCTGCCCGGTTGCGCATGATGAACGCATCGCATGTGCGTGACATGTACGCGACCACCCTCGGTCTTGTCAGGAGTTCACATGGAGCCCCGCCACCCCCGCCCCGCCCGCCGGCATCTGCTCTCCGGCGCGGCCGCACTCGCCGCTGCCGCCGCACTCGCCCCGGTCACCGCGTCCGCCGCCCTGGCCGACCCGCACCCCCGGACACCGCACGGCGGCAACGGCTACCCCCCGGTCGAATGGATCCCGGCCAGCACGTCCAACTTCACCACCGCGCGCCGCCCGGACCAGTACCCGATCGAGATGGTCGTGATCCATGTGACGCAGGAGACCTACGAGGACACCCTCCGGCTGTTCCAGAACCCCGCGCACAAGGCCGCCGCCCACTACGTCGTCCGCTCCTTCGACGGCCACCTCGCCCAGTGCGTCAGCGAGCGCAACGTCGCCTGGCACGCCGGCAATTGGGACTACAACACCCGCAGCATCGGCATCGAGCACGAGGGCTGGATCGACGACCCGACGTGGTTCACCGACACCCTCTACGAGCACTCCGCCCGGCTCACCGCCGCCGTCTGCGACCGCTACGGGATCCCCAAGGACCGCGAGCACATCATCGGCCACGTCGAGGTGCCCGGCTCCGACCACACCGACCCGGGCGAGTACTGGGACTGGGCGCGCTATCTGCAGCTGGTCACCGAGGCCTCCTGGCGGCACAGAAGATGACCGGGCGACACGACGGCCGTTCCGCGGGTGTACCGATTCATGACATTTCCAGGTCATAGTGAACGGTCCATAGTGGGGCGTGCCGTGTGCACGTGGCGCGGTGAACGTCTCCGGTACCCGGTGCAATTGACGTGACGTCAGGGGCAATCGTGAAGCAGCGATTCGGTCGGGTTCGCGTGGTACTGACGGTGCTGGTGGTGTCGGGCGTGCTGGCCGGCGGCGGGATGGCGGGCGGCGCCCCGGCCACCGCGGCGGGCACCTCCCTCACCCGCTCCGATGCCCTGCCGGTGGCGCCCGGTGTGGCGTACGGCGAGTTCCGGATGACGCTGCCGCGCGGGGTGGTGCACGGGCATCTGCTGACGGTCGATCTGGGCGATCCCCGGGTGTCGGTGGACCTGCTGTACCCGGGCGTGGTCGGGGCCCGGGCGCCGGTGTCCCGGCTGGCCGCGGCGCGGGGCGCGGTGGCGGCCGTCAACGGGGACTTCTTCCACATCACCGAGACCCAGCACCCGGGCGTGGCGGCCACCGGCGCCCCGGACGGCCCGGCCGTGGTCTCCGGCCGCCAGCTGAAGGCGGCGGTCCCCGACGGGCAGCGCTTCGGTCCCGTACTGCCGCCGGGCGCCAGTACCGAGGACGTCCTCGGCGTGGGCTACGACCGCCGGGCGCGGCTGGACCGGCTCACCCTGCACGGCGTCGCACTGACCCCCGAGGGCGGGCTGCCGCTGCGCGGGCTCAACCAGTACGCGCTGCCGGTGGACGGCATCGGCGCGTACACCCCGCAGTGGGGTCCGGCGTCCCGGGAGCGGGCCGTCTGCGGGACGGACACCGAGCGGGCGGCGCCGTGCAGCACGGACACCGCGGAGGTGACGGTCCGGTACGGCCGGGTGACGGCGATCGAGGACACGCCGGGCGCCGGCGGGGTGGCGGCGGGGAGCGTGGTGCTGGTGGGTCGGGAGGAGGGCGCGCGGCAGTTGCGCAAGCTGCACCTCGGCGAGCCGCTGCGGGTGGGCTACCGGCTGGCCGGCGAGGGGCCGGTGCCGCTGCGGTTCGCGGTGGGCGGTTTCCCGATCGTCCGGGACGGCCGGCCGGTGGCCGGGCTGGACACCGTCGCGGTGGCGGTGCGGACCGCCGCGGGGATCGCGCCCGGCGGGCGGGTGCTGTACCTGCTGGCGCTGGACGGCGCACGCGGTCAGACCGGCCTGACGGTGAATGAACTGGGCGCCCTCATGGCGGAGTTGGGATCCGAGGAGGCGATGAATCTGGACGGCGGTGGGTCCTCGACGCTGGTGACCGACGACGGCACCGGCGACGGGGTCGTGGTCCGCAACCATCCGTCGGGCGGGGCGGAGCGCCCGGTGGCGAACGGCGTGGGGATCTTCTCCTTCGGGTGAGTGTCGCCCTCATCGGCGCGGGCCGGTGACGCCTTGCGGAGCGGAGCGTGGTCTCGGTGAGCGCGGTCAGCCGGGCCGAGACCGGCGCCTGGTCCTCGCGGTGGTGGTTGATCAGCCGGTACTGGGCGGAAGCTTTGGTCCAGGCCCGCAGGCTGGTGGATTGCCCAGCAGGGTGGGGTGGGCTGGGTAGTGGTCGGCCATGGCGGTCGCGAGCTCGTCGATCCTCGGGTCGTCCGGTTCCCAGGTCTCGGCCTCCCGGCCGCGCTGGATCAGCTCGATGTACCCGTGGTCGTCGAGCCCGTGCTCAAGCTGGGTCAGGAAGCCGTCGAAGCCCTCCGGCACCAGGGCCTCGCGTTGCGCGGCCACGCAGTCGGGACCGAGACCGAGGCCGGCCATCCGGTCCAGGATCGCGCAGGCGCGGTCCGGCAGCAGGGCCCGGTCGCCGTCGGCGAGCCGGTGCAGCGTGTCACGGCGCGCGGTCAGGTCCGCGATCCGGCCCACAGGTACGGATCGGAGCGGGGCCGGAACTGCTCGGCCCCGGGCCCGCCGCCGGTCACGCCCGCCCGGCGGTTACGCAGTCCCGGCGCGCCCGGCTCCCGCGGTGCGCATGCGGCCGACGGCGTATGCGCAGCCGGCCAGCGCCAGGTCGGAGAGCAGCAGGAAACCGATCGAGTAGCTGCCCTTGGCGCTGTAGACGGCGCCCATGACCAGCGGCGGGACGAAGCCGCCGAGGCCGCCGGCGGCGCCGACGATGCCGGTGACGGCGCCGACCCGGGGCTGTGGTGTCACCCGGGAGACCAGGGCGAAGACCGAGCCGCCGGCCGCGCCGAGGCCGGCCGCCATGACGAGGAAGCCGACCGTGCCGACCGGGTCCAGCGGCGGGTCGAAGGCCTGGACGACGGCGAGCACGGCGACCGTGCCGAGCGCCCAGGCGGTGACGACGGCCGGGTGCAGCCGGTCCGCGCACCAGCCGCCGACCGGCCGGAAGGCCACCGTGACCAGGGCGAAGCCGGCCGCCTTGGTGCCCGCGTCGGCGGCGTCGAGGTGGTACCAGGTCTGCAGGTACGTGGGGAGGTAGACGCCGAACGCGACGATGCCGCCGAAGCCGATCGCGTACAGCGCGGCCAGCTCCCAGGTGACGCGCAGCCGGCCGGCCCGGCCCAGCCGGGTGGCGAGCGAGGCCTCGGGCACCGGCCGGCCCGGGTGGTCGTTGATCATCAGGGCGCCGACGACGGCGAAGAGGGCGAGCCCCACGGCGACGACGAGGTAGGGCAGGTTCTCGTCGTAGCGGTGGATGCGGGGGGTCAGATAGCCGGAAAGGGCGATGCCGCCCATGCCCATACCGAAGATCCCCAGGGCCAGCCCCCGTTTGCGGGGCGGGAACCAGGCGTTGACGAGCGGGATGCCGATGGCGACGGTGGTGCCGCCCAGGCCGAGCAGGAAGCCGGTGCCGAGCAGGGCGGCGTAGGAGTGCTTGGCGGGGATCAGCAGCAGCACGGGCACGATGGTCAGCGTCGAGACCAGCGGGAACATCACCCGGGCGCCATAGCGGTCGGTGAGCGCGCCGACCGGAACCCCGCCCAGGGAGCCGACCAGTACCGGCATCGCCACCAGGGCCGACACCTGGAGGTGGGTCAGGCCGAGGCTGCTCCTGAAGGCGTTGCCGAGCGGGGCGATGAGGTTCCACGCCCAGAAGGTGATCGTGAAGCCGAGGGTGGCGACCGCGAGGTTCCGGTAGGCCGCCAGGGTCACGGGCGCACGCTGCTCACCACGTCGGCGGCGCCGGCCAGCCCCTGGTGGATGTCCGGGGCCAGGCTGCTGCTCGCGAGGTAGAAGCCGAGCAGGGCGCACACGAGGGCGTGCGAGAACTTGAGCTTTCCGCTGCGCAGGAAGATCACGGTCAGGGTCAGCAGCAGCAGCACGACCGAGATGGAAATAGCCATGGGACGCACACCTCCTCAACCGCCGCCCGAACGGACGGCAAGGGGTGGCCAGTTTGGCGTATTTCGGGGTATGTCCGGTTCGCGGCCCGATGCTCCATCCGGGTGTTCACTACGGGTCACCGGGCAGGGGGAGACCCGGCCGTCGTGACGTGGATCACCTCACTCCCCGCAACGGAGTCGCAGCATTGCCCGTCTTAGCGGCCGACATCTCCGCCCTCCCTCACCCCAGACGGACACCCATGCCCCTTCGCCCCTCCCCCCGCCGCAGGCCCTGGCGCACCGCGCTGGCCCTCGCCGGGGTGGTCGGCGCGGGCACGCTCACCGCATGCGGCGGCCCGGCGCCGGGCGCCCAGGGCGCTGCGGTGCGGGTGACGCTGGGCGCGGCGAACGGGACCCGGACCGTCCGGGCCGGCGACCGGCTGCGGGTGACCGCCGAGGGCGGGGTGCTGACCGAGGTGACGGTCTCCGATCCCCGGGGGCGGCGGCTGCCCGGCGGTCTCGGCGGCGGCGGAACCGTATGGACCGCCCGCGCGCCGGCCGCGCCGGACACCCGGTACTCCGTCCTCGCCCGGACGAAGGACGGCCAAGGCGGCCTCGGCGCGGCCAAGGAGTCACTGACGACCGCGACGGCGGCCCGGCTCGACGCACCGGTGGTCGCGCCGGACGGGGCGGGTTCCGGCGGCGGCCGTCACGTCGCGCAGGACCCTCACCTGAACTTCACGATCGGCCGGACATGCACCGACTCGGCTACGGAGCGGGATTGTGGCAAGGTCCGGGTGGGTGAACCCAGTACAGTCACCGCATCCTCCGTACGAGGGAAAGACGATACGACCATCGGGATCGGAGACTGGAATGCCGAGCCCATGGCCGGTGGGCGGGGAACCGCACCCTCGCGTCGAGCAGCTGACCCCTTTCAGAGCCTAGTGTGACGGAATGAGCACCGTGCAGGACCAGGATCAACTCACGGGGTGGCGGCGCTTCCGGCGCCGCGTCCCGAACGGCTTCGCCATCATCTTCAGCGTGCTGGGGCTCTTCTGCGCCCTGACGGCGCTGATCGGGCCCCTCCGGCGCGGACTCCATCCGGTGATCTACTGGCTGGACACGCTCACCATCCCGGTGCAGCCCAACTTCGCCTACGCGGTGTTCCTCTTCCTCCTGGCCGCGGCGATGACCGCGCGCAAACGCGTGGCACTGTGGTTCGTCGTCGCCTACATGGTGCTGGTCACCCTGGCCGACGCCCTGTTCCTGGCCGCGGGCTACTGGGAGTTCGCCTTCTCGCTGGTGCTGTGCGCCGGTGCGCTGGTGCTGCTGCTGGTCTCGCACCGCGAGTTCTACGCGATCACCCGGCGCGGTGCGTTCCTGCGCGCCATCGGGGTGCTGATCGGCGGGCTCGTGGTGGCGGTGCTGATCGGCTGGGGTCTGGTGACGCTGGCGCCCGGCACCCTGGAGGCCGGCGGCGGCAACCGCCTGCTGTGGGCGGCGAACCGGGTCTGCGGCGGGCTGGTCGGCGGCCGGCTGGTCGAGGGCCATCCGCCGCACTGGACCAGCACCGTCCTCGGCCTGCTGGGTGCGCTGGCGCTGCTGAACGCGGCCCTGACGCTGTTCCGTTCGCAGCGCATGGAGGCCGCGCTGCACGGTGACGAGGAGGCCCGGATCCGGGCGCTGCTGGAGCGTTACGGCAGCCAGGACTCGCTCGGCTACTTCGCCACCCGCCGCGACAAGGCCGTCGTCTTCTCCGCCAGCGGCAAGGCCGCCGTCACCTACCGCGTCGAGGCCGGCGTCTGCCTGGCCAGCGGTGACCCGGTCGGTGACCGGGAGGCGTGGACGCAGGCGATCGAGGCCTGGCTGGAGGTCGCCGGACGGTACGGCTGGCAGCCAGCCGTGATGGGTGCGAGCGAGAGCGGCGCCAAGGCGTTCGCCCGCAGCGGGCTGGGCGCGCTCCAGCTCGGCGACGAGGCGATCCTGCACGTGAAGGACTTCGACCTGGACGGCCGGGAGATGCGGGTGACCCGCCAGGCCGTCAACCGCGTCGAGCGGACCGGCGCGAGCTTCCGGGTACGCCGGCACTCCGCGCTGACCGACGAGGAGATGCAGGAGGTCATCCACCGGGCGGACGCCTGGCGGGACACCGAGACCGAGCGCGGCTTCTCGATGGCGCTGGACCGGCTCGGCGACCCGGAGGACGGGGACTGCCTGCTGGCCGAGGCGTTCGACGGCGACGGCAACATGATCGCGCTGCTGTCCTTCGTCCCCTGGGGCCCGGACGGCATCTCGCTGGACGTGATGCGCCGCGACCGCACCGCGCCCAACGGCGTCATGGAGTTCATGGTGGCCCGGCTCTGCGCCCAGGCCGGGTCGTTCGGGGTGCGCCGGATCTCGCTGAACTTCGCGGTGTTCCGCTCCGCCTTCGAGGAGGGCGCGCGGATCGGCGCCGGCCCGGTGCTGAAGTTCTGGCGCCGGCTGCTGCTGTTCTTCTCCAAGTGGTGGCAGCTGGAGGCTCTGTACCGCTCCAACGCCAAGTACAACCCCGAGTGGTACCCGCGGTTCCTGTGCTACGCGGACGCCGGCGCGCTGGCCCGGATCGGCCTGGCCTCCGGTATCGCCGAGGGCTTCGTGGCCGTACCGAGCCTGGGCAAGCTGTGGGGCAAGGGCCACAAGAAGCGGATGCTGGCCCCGGCGAGCACCGCCGGCCTGCCGTCGCTGGACGAGCTCGGGCTGGTCCAGGCGCCGCCGGCCACCGAGGAGGAGCTGCACGAGCGGGAGCTGGCCGCGCTGCCCGAGCAGGTGCGGGTCCGACACCGCAAGCTGGAGCGGCTGCGGGCGGACGGCACCGACCCGTACCCGGTGGGCGTGGTGCGCACGCACACCCTGGGCGAGGTCCGCGCCGAGCACCCGGAACTCGCGGCCGGGGTCCGGACCGGCAAGTCCGTCAGCATCGCCGGCCGGGTGCTGCGCACCCGCGACCACGGCGGTGTGCTCTTCGCCGAACTGCGGGACTGGTCCGGTGACCTGCAGATCGCGCTGACCCGGGACGGCACCGGCAAGGAGCTGCTGGACCGGTTCGGGTCGGACATCGACCTGGGCGACCACGTCGAGGCCGAGGGCGAGATCGGCGCCAGCGACCGCGGTGAGCTGACGGTGTTCGTCACGCAGTGGCGGCTGACCGCCAAGTGCCTGCGGCCGCTGCCCGACAAGCGGCGCGGACTGTCCGACCCGGAGGCCAAGGTCCGCCAGCGCTATGTGGACCTGGTCGTCTCGCCGGACGCCCGGGAGACCGTACGGGCCCGCAGCACGGCCGTGCAGGCACTGCGGCAGGGGCTGATCGACCGGGGTTACCTGGAGGTCGAGACGCCGATGCTCCAGCAGATCCACGGCGGCGCCAACGCCCGCCCGTTCCACACCCACATCAACGCCTACGACCTCGACCTGTATCTGCGCATCGCGCCGGAGCTGTACCTGAAGCGGCTGTGTGTGGGCGGTATGGAGAAGGTCTTCGAGATGGGGCGGACGTTCCGCAACGAGGGCATCTCGTACAAGCACAACCCCGAGTTCACGATGCTGGAGGCGTACCAGGCGTTCGCCGACTACGACGTGATGCTCGACCTGACCCGGGAGCTGATCCAGGGTGCGGCGATCTCCGCGTTCGGCAGCGCCACCGCCCGCAAGGCGGACGCCAACGGCAAGCTCGTCGAGCACGACATCTCGGGGATCTGGCCGGTCAAGACCGTTTACGGCGCGATCTCCGAGGCGCTCGGCGAGGAGGTCGACGCGGACACCGAGGTGGACCGGCTGCGCCGGCTGTGCGGTGCCGCGGCGGTGCCGGTGAAGCCGGAGATGGGCCGCGGCGACATCGTGCTGGAGATGTACGAGCGCCTGGTGGAGGAGAAGACCCAGCTCCCCACGTTCTACAAGGACTTCCCCACCGACGTCTCGCCGCTGACCCGGCAGCACCGCAAGGACCCGCGGCTCGCCGAGCGCTGGGACCTGGTCGCGTTCGGCACCGAACTGGGCACCGCCTACTCGGAGCTGACCGACCCGGTCGAGCAGCGGCGGCGGCTGACCGCGCAGTCGCTGCTGGCGGCCGGCGGTGACCCGGAGGCGATGGAGCTGGACGAGGACTTCCTGCAGGCCCTGGAGTACGCGATGCCGCCGACCGGTGGTCTGGGCATCGGCGTGGACCGACTGGTGATGTTCCTGACCGGTCTGTCGATCCGCGAGACGCTGCCGTTCCCGCTGGTCCGGCGGCGCTGAGCCGGACCCGGCGAGGAAGGACGCGAGAAGGCCACCACCCTTGAGGTGGTGGCCTTCTCGCATGCCGTGGAGTTTCCTCAACTGCCTTGGAGGACCTCAGGGTTGGCGCAGTGCACCAGCGCCTCGCCGCGCAGGTGGCGGCCGACCTCCTCGGCGACGATCCGGGCCGCCTTGTGCGCGACCTCCTGGCTGCCGCCCGCGATGTGCGGGGTGAGCACCACGCCGGGGGCGGTCAGCAGCCGGGAACCGGCCGGCAGCGGCTCCTCGGGGAAGACGTCGAAGGCCGCGCCGGCCAACTGCCCGGCGTCCAGGGCGTCGCACACCGCGTCGTAGTCGAGGAGCGCGCCGCGGGCGCAGTTGACCAGGATCGCACCACGGCGCATCGCGGCGATCTGCTTGCGGCCGATCATGCCGCGGGTCTCGTCGGTGACCCGGGCGTGCAGGGAGACGATGCGGGAGCGGCCGAGCAGTTCGTCGAGGGTGACCTGCTCGGCGACGCCGGCCAGCGCCTCGGGACGGACGTAGGGGTCGTGGACCAGGACGTGGGCGCCCATCGCGGTGAGGACCTTGGCGACCCGGCTGCCGATGGCGCCGTAGCCGATCAGGCCGACGGTGGCGCCGTCGATCTCGATGCCGCAGCGGTCGTAGTCGTAGTAGTCGCCCCGCCAGACGCCGCGGCGCAGGTCGGTGTGGGTGTCGCCGACGCCGCGGGCGGCGGCCAGCATCAGGGTGAGGGTGTGCTCGGCGGTGGCGGTGGCGTTGCGGCCGGGGGCGTGGCAGACCGGGACGCCGTGCCGGGTGGCGGCCGCGAGGTTGACGTTGACCGGGCCGCCGCGGCTGGTGCAGAACAGTTTGAGGTCGGGGCAGTGGGCGAGGATCCGTTCGGTGAGCGGGCCGTGTTCGGTGACGCAGATCTCGACGCCGCGCAGTGCCTCGATCATCTCGTCCTCGGTGCCGGAGGCCTCGATGACCTCTCCGACCGGGCCGAAGGGGGTGTGCGGCCAGTCGTAGCGCAGTTCGCGGATGTCCAGCGGGGTGTCCCCGGCGGCCGCGCGCACGGCCTCGGCGAACAGGCCCGGGCGGATGAAGTGGTTGCCGGCGGCGAGGACGGTGGTGCTCATGGGGTCTTCTTCTCCTGGGGCGGGTGCGTACGGGCGGTGGGCGTACGGGCGGTGCGCGTACGGCAGGTGGTCAGTGGAGGGCGGGGGTCTGGGCGAGGGCCGGGGTGTTGAGGCTCAGCAGCGCGGTGCGGCCGTGCCCGTGGCGGATCTCGGTGAGGGCGCCGTTGTGGAGCCGGGGGAAGACCCGGCGGTAGTCGGCGAGCGGGATGCCCAGCAGGTGGCACAGGAGGATCCGCAGCAGGGTGGAGTGGGCCACGACCAGGATGCGGCCGTCGGGGTGGGCCCCGGCGAGGTCGGCCAGGCAGTCGGCGGCGCGTTCGGCGGCGTGCCGCGGGTGTTCGCCGTCGGGCAGGTGGTGCGCGACCGGGTCGGCGAGGAAGGCAACGACCCGTTCGGGGAAGCGGGTGCGCATCTCGTCCCGGGTCAGGCCCTCGCCCTGGCCGAAGTCGAGCTCGTAGAGCCGTTCGTCGACGTGCGGGGTGAGTCCGCAGGCCGCGGCGGCGGGCGCGGCGGTGAGCCGGGCGCGGGAGAGCGGGGAGCTCCAGATGCCGGTCAGGTGGGCGGTGGTGGCCCAGGTGGCGAGGGTTGCGGCCTGTTCGCGGCCGAGGTCGGTGAGCGGCACGTCGGTGCGGCCGGCGTAGCGGTTCTCCGCGTGCCAGACGGTTTCGCCGTGGCGTACGAGGATGAAGTCGGTCACGGTGCGGCCCTCCTGCGGGCGTGGTCGGCCACGGTCCGGCCGAGCCAGCCACGGCGGGTGAGTTCGTCGACGAAGCGGAGGTAGACGGTCAGGTGGCGGGCGGTGCGGAGCGGGTCCGGGCGGATCTCGCGGTCGATCCGGACCATCGCGGCGGCCGCGTCCGTCAGGCGGGTGCCGTCGGCGGTGGCGGCCAGGACGGCCATGCCGACGGCGGCCTCGGCCTGTTCCGGCAGCCGTACCGGGCGGCCGAGGACATCGGCGCGCAGTTGGCACCAGTAGGCGTTGCGGGCGCCGCCGCCGGTGAGGGTGAGCGGCCCGTCGACCGGTGCGCCGAGGTGGTCGAGGTAGTCGAAGCAGAGCCGTTCGAGGCAGGCCACGCCGAGCAGGTGGGCGTGGAACTCCTCGGCGCGGGTGGCGGGCCGGCCGAGGAGGAAGGGCTCGGCGTCCGGTGCGCGGAAGGGGAAGCGTTCGCCGCCGGTGGAGACCAGGGGGTAGGCGACCGCTGCCGCGGCGTCCGGGTCGAGGGCGGCGGCCCGGGTGGTGAGGGCGTCGAGGTCCTCGCCGGGGAAGTGCCGGGTGAGGACGCCGGCGCCGCTGCTGGAGGCGCCGCCCGGCAGCCAGGTGTCGTCCGGGCCGCGGTGGCAGTAGACGACGCCGGCCGGGTCGCGGACGAGGTGCGCACTGGTGCCCTTGAGGACGAGGGTGGTGCCCAGCACCGCGTTCCAGGCGCCCGGTGCCAGCGCCCCGGCGCCGATCTGTGCGGCGCAGCCGTCGGTCATGCCGGCGACGAGCGGGGTGCCTTCGGGGATGCCGGTGGCCGCGGCGGCCGGGGCGCAGACCGTGCCGAGCACCGTGCCGGGGCGGACGACCTCGGGCAACAGCCCGAGGGGGACGCCGAGTTGCCGCATGACCTCGTCCGGCCAGCGTTCCTCGACGAGGTGGTAGCCGGTCTTGAGGGCGTGGCTGGCGTCGCCGGCGACCTGGTGGCCGGTCAGCCGCCAGGTGATCAGGTCGACCTGGTGCAGCAGCCGGGCGCCGGGCGGTGGTTCGGGACCGTCCGCCAGCAGGGCGACGAGTTTGGGCAGGGCCCAGGTGGGCTGCATGCTGCGGTAGCCGAGTTCCTGCCAGACCGCGGCGCCGGCGGTGTTGACGGCGGTGGCCCGGTCGGCGGCGCGGCCGTCGTCGTACATCAGCCCCGGGGTGAGCGGGGTGCCGTGGGCGTCGGCGAGCAGGATGGTGCCCGAGGTGCCGTCGATCGCCAGGCCGCGGATCCGGCGGGGGTCGAGGCCGGCCAGTGCCTCCCGGCAGGCCGCGGCGAGCGCCTGCCACCACTCCTCGGGGTCCTGTTCGTGCCGGTTTCCGTCGCGCCGGCTGGTCAGCGGGCGGGCGGCGGTGGCGAGGACCCGTCCGGTGCCGTCGACGGCGGCGCAGCGGGCGCTCTGGGTGCCGAGGTCGAGGCCGAGCCAGACGCCGTCGGGATCGGGGACGGTGGCCGGGGCGGGGTGGTGCGGGTCAGACAAGGGTGCCTCCAGGGGCGGCGTCGGGCGTGCCGGCGGGGCGGGCGGGGGCCTCGGTGGGGCGGCCGGGGGCCTCGGCGCGGCGGGTGGTGCTGCCGTGCCAGGCCGCGGTGCCGCGCCAGCCGGCCCCGCGGGCCAGGTCGCGCCAGGCGAGGAAGTCCTCGTACAGCGCGGCGTAGAACTCCGCGCGCTCCGGCTCGGGCTCCCAACTCCGTTGCATCCGGACGTACTTGGCAGCGGCGCTGTGCATGCTGGTCTCGGCGCCGGTGCGGACCAGACCGGTGAGGAAGGCGCCCTTGGCGCCGAGTTCGGTGTCGCCGGAGCGGGCGGTGGGCACCCCGGTGGCGTCGGCGATCAGGGCGCACCAGGCGTCGCTGTTGGCGCCGCCGCCGCACAGCCGGAGTTCTCGGACGTCGGTGCGGGCGGCGGCGAGCGAGTCCCGCAGGACCAGCGAGAGCCCGTCGAAGACCGCGCGGGCCAGGTCGGCGGGGGTGTGTTCCAGGGACAGGCCCCAGAACGAGCCGCGGGCGCCCGGGTCGAGGAACGGGGCGCGCTCGCCCGCCGGGGACAGGTAGGGCAGGAACATCAGCCCGCGCGCCCCCGGCTGCGACTCGAAGGCGAGCTGGGCCAGTTCCGGCGGGCCGGGGAGGTGGAGCAGCCGGGCCGCCCAGCCGAGGACCTCGGCGCCGTTGAGGGTGGGGAAGGCGCGCAGCACCCGCTCCCGGCCGCGGTAGGCGATGTGGATGCCGGACGGTTCGCCGGTGGTGTCGATCCCGGTGGTGACGATCTCGGTGCACAGGGTCGTGCCGAGGATGCTGCAGGCCTGGCCGGGGTTGACCACGCCGACGCCGCGGGCGGTGGCGGCGATGTCGTACGGCGCCATCACGACGGGGAGACCGGCCGGCAGACCGAGTTCGTCCGCGGCCGTGGTGGTGAGTTCGGCGATCCGCCGGTCCTCGGCGAGGACGGTGGGCAGCAGCCGCTCGTACGCGCCGAGGCCGAACAGGTCGATGATCTGCGGGTCGTAGGTGCCGGTGGCGTGGTCGAGGAAGGGGGCGGAGGCGTCGGACTCGTCGCTGGCGCGGACGCCGGTGAAGCGGAGGAAGAGCCAGCCGGCGGCGGTGAGCGAGGTGGCCGAGCGGGCGAGGCGGTCCGGGTCGTGGGCCGCGAGCCAGCTGAAGATCGCGTTGGGCATGCCCGCGCAGGTCAGCGAGCCGTTGCGGCGGAACGCGGCTTCCAGGACGCCGTCCTCCTGCCAGGCGGTGAGTTGGTCCCCGGCGCGGCCGTCGGACCACAGGATCGCGGGTCCGGTGGGGCGGCCGCGGTCGTCGACGAGCCAGGCGCCGTCGCCCTGCGCGGTGAAGGACACCAGCCACACCGGGTCGGCCAGGCCGTCCAGCACGGTGCGGACGGTGTCGACGACCGCGCTCCAGACGCCGTCCATGTCCTGTTCGGCCCAGCCGGGGTGCGGGCGGAGGACCTCGGTGGCGCGGCGGGCGACGGCGATCTCGGTGCCCTGGTCGTCGAAGACCACGGACTTGATCACCGTGGTCCCGACGTCGATGGTCAGTACGGACATCAGTGCGTCCCTCTCATGCCAGGGCCGAGGCGGCGGCGGGCTCGGGGCCGCGCCGCGCGGCGTCGGCGGTACCCGGCTCGTCCGGCAGCTTCAGGAAGTGGGCCAGCGCCCAGCTCACCGCGTACATCCCCGCGAAGATCCAGACCACCCCTTCGACGCCGAGCGGGCCGACGAAGAGCGCGACGACCGCGGGGCCGACGAAGGTGCTGGCGCCCGCGCCGAGGTTCAGGGCGGCCAGTGCCTGGCCCTGGTGCCGTGGCTCCAGAGTGGGCACAAGCGCCGAAAGCGGTACATAACCCGCCAGCGTAGCGCCGTAGAACGCGGCGACCAGGAGGGCCAGCGAGAAGTTCGCGCCGGCGGCGTGCGGGACGTAGAAGAGCAGCAGGGTGCTGAGCGTGCAGCCGGCGCCGCCGAACCAGGCGATGGTGCGGCGCCAGCCGAAGCGGTCCCCGACCACGCCGAACAGCAGGTTGGCGAAGATGTTGGTGGCGAACATCGCGCTGAGCAGGTGCAGCCACTGGGTGAGGGTGAAGCCGACGGTCCGGGTGAAGTGGATCGGCAGGATCACGAAGAAGCCGAACTGGGACGCGGTGTTGATGACCCGGACGACCGAGCCGACCCCGACCCGGGGGTTGCGCCAAAGGATCGTGACGCTGCCGACGAGGGTGGCCACCGGCCCCTGACCGTCGCCGTCCCCGCGCGGCCCTCTGCCGCCGTGGTCGTCCCGGACCAGCAGCAGCGCGATCAGTCCGCCCGCGGCGACCAGCACGAGCGCGGCCCACAGGGTGGCGTAGGCGCCGATGTGCGGGATGAGGCCGCTGGCGACGAGCGAGCCGAGGGTGGGCAGCCCGCCGGTGAAGGCGAACCAGAACCAGCCCATGGCGGTGCCGAGCCGGGCCCGCGGCGCCACCCCGGCGATCCAGACCAGGAAGCCGTACGCGAACAGCGGATAGCCCAGCCCGCGCAGGCCGTAGGCGGACATCATCAGCGGATAGCTGCCCAGCGGGATCGCGACGGTGAGGAAGAGCAGTTGGAAGACGCCCCAGATGCCCAGGCCGGCCCACATCACCCGGCGCGGACCCCACAGGTCGGAGAGCACTCCGGAGAGCCAGGCGGCGATGCCGGCCGCGATCCCGTAGACGGTGAACAGCAGGGCCACCCGGGACTCGGAGAGGTGCTGGTCCAGGAGGTAGGGCGAGAGGTACCCGGACTCGACCCCGTCTCCGATCATGAAGAGCAGCAGCCCGAGATAGCCCCAGGCGAGGGTCGGCGGAATGCCCAGGCGGATGATCGGTGAACGCGGCGGAGAGTTCGTCATCGGAATCTCCCTTTCTGCGGCGGCTGCGGCGGCTCAGCAGGGCGAAGGGGGGTGGACGCAGCGATGGAACCGCCGTGCGGAAAGTGCCGTCAATGGCCGCCGGAATCTTCGCATCACCGCCCCGACCAGCCGTGTTGCGTCCTTGCGGAACCGCATGTGGACACCGTGCCGGGCGGGCGCGCAGTGTGAAATCCGTGCGAACATAACGCGGCGAATTCACCCGGCGGGTGCCCCCGGGGACGCCGCCGGCACGGAGGGAGCGGAGCCATGGACCGGGTCGAGGCCCAGGAGGAACGGCGCCGCCGGATGCGCGAGACCGTCATCGCCCGCGGTTTCGTGCGCACCGCGGACCTGGCCGAGGAGTACGGCATCAGCCTGATGACCGCGCACCGCGATCTGGACGCGCTGCAGGCACAGGGCTGGCTGCGCAAGGTCCGCGGCGGGGCGACCGGGCTGCCGTCCGCGCAGTTCCACGGCAGCGTCGCCGAGCGGATGGCGACCATGGCGCACACCAAGCAGCAGCTGGCGCGGGCCGCCGCGACGCTGCTGGTGCCCGGGCAGACGGTGCTGCTCGACGACAGCACGACCTGTCTGCTGCTGGCCCACCAGGTCTCCGAGCACACCCCGCTGACCGTGATCACCAACTCCCTGCCGGCCATCACCACCCTGGCCAAGGAACCCGGGATCTCCCTGATCACCCTGGGCGGCGCCTACTTCCCCGCCTACGACGCGTTCATGGGCCCGTACACCGCCGACGCGGTACGGGCCTTCCGCGCCGATCTGCTCTTCCTGTCGACCACGGCGGTCACCAACGGCCGCTGCTACCACACCTCACCGGAGACCGTGCAGGTCAAGCGCGCCATGATGGAGAGCGCCGGCCGCCGCATCCTGGTCGCCGACCACACCAAGTTCGCCAAGGGCGGCCTGTACGCGCTGGCCCCGCTGACCGACTTCGACCTCCTGATCGTCGACGACGGCCTGCCGACGGACGAGATCCGACGGGTCCGCGCGGCGGGCACGGAGGTGATGGTGGTGGAGGGGCGGGGGTAGCCGACCCGTTCCGCACGGGGTGGCCGAACGGGGTGGCCGACCCGTCCCCGCACGCCGTCCGCCCCTCCCCCGCCGTGCGCAGGAGGAGGGGCGGTCACCGGGTCGCGAAGGGGCGCGACGGGGACGTACGGCGAGGGTCACACGAAGGCGCTCTGGCCGGTGATCGCCTTGCCCACGATGAGGGTGTTCATCTCGCGGGTGCCCTCGAACGAGTAGATGGCCTCGGCGTCGGCGAAGAAGCGGGCGACGTCGTAGTCGAGCACGATGCCGTTGCCGCCGAAGATCTCCCGGCTCCAGGCCACCACCTCCCGCATCCGGCTGGTGACGAACGCCTTGGCCAGCGAGGAGTGTTCGTCCCGGAAGATGCCCGCTTCCTGGAGGCGGGCGAGCTGGACGAGCATCCCCCAGGAGGCGGTGATGTTCCCGAGGCTCTTCACGAGCAGGTCCTGCACCATCTGGAAGCGGGCGATCGGCCGGCCGAACTGCTTGCGCTCCTTGGCGTAGGCGAGCGCGAGTTCGTACGCGCCGGTCATCACGCCCAGCGCCTGCCAGGCGACCCCGCTGCGGGTGGCCCGCAGGATCTCCGCGACGTCGCGGAAACCGTCGATCCGCTGGAGCCGGTCGGCCTCGGGCACCCGTACGTCGGTGAGGGTGATGTCGGCGTTCTCGACGATGCGGAACGCGGTCTTGTTCTGGATCTTGGTGGCGGTGAAGCCGGGCGTGCCCTTCTCCACCACGAAGCCCTTGACGTGGTCGTCGGCCTCGTCGCGCGCCCAGACGACGACCAGGTCGGCGAAGGTGCCGTTGCCGATCCACCGCTTGGCGCCGTTGAGGATCCAGTGGTCGCCGTCCCGCCGGGCGGTGGTGCGCATCCCGCCGGCCACGTCGGAGCCGCCGAGCGGCTCGGTCATGGCGAACGCGCCGATCGTGTCCAGGGCCGCCATCGAGGGGAGCCAGCGGTCCCGCTGCTCCTGGTCGCCGCCGCGGAAGATGCTGTACATGGCCAGTCCGTTGTGGACCCCGTAGAAGGTCGCGGACGAGGCGTCGATGCGGGTGTACTCCATCGCGAGCATGCCGACCAGCAGATGGCTGGCCGCGGGCAGCGGGTCGCCGTAGCCCTCGTAGGCGATCCCGGCGAGGCCCAACTCGCGGAACTTTCCGATCAGTTCACGGGGGAACTCGCCCTTCGCCCAGGCGTCGTTGACCAACGGCTTCACCTCGCGGCCGAGGAAGTCGCGGGCGTGCAGCAGCAGCTTGCGCTCCTCTTCGGGCAGCAGGTCCTCGTATCCGTAGAAGTCTGCGGTGAGTTGGTCGGTCATGACCGGGTCTCCTGGTTCGGTGCGGTGGTGGTGTCGGTGTTCAGGGCGGCGAGGACGGCGAGTTGTTTGCGGTCGCGTTCCCGGGTGAGTTCGCCGTACGGGCGGGAGCCGTAGGCGCCTTCGACGGCGGCGATGAGCCGTTCGGTCTGCTCGGGGCTCTGTTGGGGACTGCCCAGGGAGTCCCACATCCGCCGCATCGAGGGGCCGATGTGCTCGGCCATGTGCCGGTAGCCGCCGGGGCCGCCGCCGAGATGGGCACCGAGGAACGGCCCCACCGTCGACCAGCGCAGGCCGAGCGAGTTGACCACGATCGTGTCCAGCTCGGCGGGGCCCACCACGCCCTGTTCGACGAGGTGGATCGCCTCGCGGCTGAGCGCGTTCTGGAGGCGGTTGCCGACGAACCCGGCGATCTCCTTGCGTTCGACCACCGGCACCCGGCCCACCGACCGGTAGAACGCGACCGCACGGCTCACCGCGTCCTCCGACGTACGCGCGCCGGGCACCACCTCGACCAGCGGTACGAGGTGCGGCGGGTTGAAGGGATGGCCGATCAGTACGCGTCCGGCGCCGGCGTCGTCGAGGTCCCCGGTGAACGCGCTGGACGGGATGGCGGACGACGAGCTCAGCAGGAGCGCGTGCGGCGGTGCCGCGCGCACCAGGGTGGCGAAGAGTTCCTGCTTGAAGGCGGTGTTCTCGGGGCCGTTCTCCTGCACGACGTCGGCGTCGCGCACGGCCGCGGCGAGGTCGCCGACCGGCTCGACCCGTTCGGCGAGGTTCCCGATGTCCAGGCCCTGCCGGGCCAGTTGCGGGGCGGCCTCGGTCAGTGCGCCGTCCAGGGCGGCCGCGAGGTCGGGGCGCGGGTCGCTGACGCGTACCCGCATGCCGTGGCCGGCGAACAGGGCGGCCCAGGAGAGCCCGATGGTCCCGGCTCCGATCACCGCCACGGTGGGGTGGGTTGTGGTCATGACTGCTGGTGTCCGTTTCTCTCCGTGAGCTGTCTGTCGGCTGTCGCTCTGCCCGGTGTCCGGCGCGCGGTCGGCCCTCGGCCGGCGCCCGGCCCGGGCTCAGGGCGCCAGGTAGTCGTGCACCGGTGTGACCGGTGACAGCGTGAGGTCGGTGACGAGGTGGCTGGCGGAGACGACCTCACGGACCGGCAGGTCGGCCAGGGGTGCGAGGACGTGGGCGAAGAGCTGGAGCCGGGCGGGGCCGGTCCAGGCGCCCTTGACCACCACGTCGCTGATTTCGGTGCGCACCAGTTGGGCGGTCCGCGGCGTGCCGTCGTATCCGGGGACGAGCTTGAGCATGAAGGTCGGCACGGTGATCTGTGCGGCCGCCTCGGCGGGGTCGAGCTCGTGGTGCTTGTAGCCCATCGTCGCGGTGGCCACCCGCAGGGTGCCGTGGTCGAGGACGCCGACCAGCGCGCCGTGGTCCACGTACAGTGCGGGAGCCCCGATGGTCTTGGGGTAGGCACCGGCTTCTCTGCCGGACGCGGTGGCCGGGAAGTTGTCCAGGTACATCGCGTGCAGGTATTCGCCCCGCTCCCCCTGGTGGCGGACCGGGATGGCCTGGCCGGCTTCGGTGTACGGCCCGTACCCGGTGACGTCGCCCATCCGCATCACCTCGAAGCGGACCAGGGGTTCGTCGATCTCCAGTGGTTCGGGGACGACGGCGCGCAGCGCGTCGCGGTCGGTGCGGTAGACGATGTTGAGGTACTCGCGGTCGGTGAAGCGCGGGACGACGGGCGGGTAGGCGGGGTTCATCAGCGGGGTGGCGAGGCGCCGGCCGATGTCGTGCTGTTCCATGGCGTTTCGTGTTCCTTTCTGCCGCTGTGGTGCCGCTACTTGCCCTGCCAGACGGGGGCGCGGCGCTCGGCGAAGGCCGTCATGCCCTCGCGGACGTCGACGGAGGCGGCCAGCGCGGTCATCTCCTCGCGCTGGGCGGCGAAGGCGGCCGGTTCGGGGGTGCCGTCGGCGGCGCGGACAACCTTCTTCACGGCGGCGAGGGCGAGGGGGGCGTTCGCCGCGAGCCGTTCGGCGAGTTCCAGTGCCACGGGGGTGGCCTGACCGGCCGGTACGACCCGGTTGGCAATCCCGAGCGCCCCGGCGCGTGCTCCGGTCACCGGCTCACCGGTCAGCAGGAGTTCCATGGCCAGGTGGTACGGGATCCGCTTGGGCAGTCGTACGGCGCCGCCGCCGGCCGCGATGAGCCCGCGGGTGACCTCCGGCAGGCCGAAGTGCGCGTCCTCGGCGGCCACGATGAGGTCGCAGGCGAGGGCGAGTTCGAAGCCGCCGCCCATGGCCCAGCCCTCGACGGCGGCAATCAGCGGTTTGGTGGTGGCGGCTTCGGTGAGCCCGCCGAAGCCACGGCCGGGGATCTCGGGCGATTCGCCGGCGAGGGCGGCCTTGAGGTCCATCCCGGCGCTGAAGGTGCCCCGGGCGCCGGTGAGGACGCCGGCCCGCAGGTCCCCGTCGCCTTCCAACTCGTCGATCGCGGCGGCTAGTTGGGCCGTCACGGCGGCGTTGACGGCGTTCCGGGCCGCGGGCCGGTCGAGGGTGATGAGCAGGGTGCGGCCGAGGCGTTCGGCGCGTACGACGGGGGCGGTGTCAGGTGTGGTCGGGGTCATGACGGGGTCCTTCGGGTGCTGAGGGAGAAGGAGAACGGGAGGGAGGAGGAGAGGGAGCGGGGAAGGCGTGCACCGGGAGGGTGGGCGGCGCGGTGGCCGGTCGCCGCGCCGTCCGGCGGCGGGGCCGTCACCGTCCGTCGGCGGCGAGTTCGTCGAAGACCTCGGTGGTGTGCTGGCCGGGCAGCGGGGCGAGCCGGCGGACCGCGCCGGGGGTGGCGGAGAAGCGCACGGGCAGGCCGATGGAGCGGATCGGGCCCTCGCTCGGGTGCTCGACCACGTCGAGGAGGTGGCCGTCCCGGACGTACGGGTCGTCGGCGGCCCGGTCCAGTTCGAGCACCGGTGCCATGGGGATGCTGTGCTTGGCGCAGATCTCTTCCCATTCCCGGGTGGTCAGGCCGGGTGCGCAGTCGGCGACGAGGTCCATCAGCGGGTCGACGTCCGCGTCGTCGATGACCGTGCCGGCCACCCGCGGGTCCTCGGCGAGGTCGGGACGGCCGGCCGCGGCGAAGAAGTCCCGGAAGTTCGCGGCGTTGTACGGCACGATGCAGGCGAGTCCGTCGGCCGTGGGGACGGCGCGGTGGCCGCGCTTCATGGAGAGCGGGAATCCGGTGGCACCGGTGGGCGGCTCGTAGACGTGGCCGGAGAGGTGCTCGACGAGGTTGAAGGCGAGGAGGGTGTCGGTCATCGGGATCTCGATGTGCTGGCCCTGTCCGGTGCGGTCGCGGTGCAGCAGGGCGGCGAGGACCGAGTGGACGATGGTCAGTCCGGCGACCTTGTCGCCGATGATGGTCGGCAGGTAGACCGGCCGCCCGAGGGCGCGGTGGGCGATGTCGACCAGGCCGGAGGAAGCCTGCACGGTTTCGTCGTACGCGGCGTGGCCGGCCCGGTCGGAGTCGCTGCGGAAGCCCTGGGCGTGCGCGTAGACCAGGCCGGGGTGGTGGGCGGCGAGGTCGGCGTAGGTGAGGCCGAGGCGGGCCAGCGGGCCGGGGCGCATGTTGGTGATGAGGACGTCGGCGGTGCCGATGAGGGCGAGGGCCCGTGCGTGGTCGGCGTCGTCCTTCAGGTTGAGCGAGACGCTGCGCTTGTTGCGGTTGACGTTCAGGTGGAGCGGGGTCATTCCGGGGGTGGTGCGGTAGTGGCCCGCCCGGATGGTGTCCGAGGGTGACTCGATCTTGATGACATCGGCGCCGAGGTCGCCCATGATCTGTGCGGCGTAGGGGCCCATCACCACCGTGGACAGGTCGATCACCCGCACGCCGGCGAGCGGTCCTCCGGCGGTCTCGGTCGTGGCGTCCATTGTCGCTCCCGCGGAAAGTAGGTGTACTGCGAATGTTTCCGTTGTCGACGGTAGGCGAGACGCCGCGAAATGAGAACGATCAAGAAGCGAAGAGGGGTATGACCACAGCGGTCATACCCCGGCCACAGGAGTGTTTATCGATGAGCAGGTCGGCACGCCGAATCCGCGCTCAGGCGGAAAGCTCCTCGGCGAAAATACGGCGGGCCTCGGCCACCAGGCACGCCAGGTCGCCGCCGGATTCCGCCCGGTCCTTGCGGAACAGCAGCCCGGTGACCAGCTCGGCCGGAAAATCCACCACGGGCAGCACGATCACGTTCTCCAGCCGGTAATTGTGCATCGGGCTTTCGGTGGAGAGCATCGTCAGGGAGAAGGCGAGACCGCCGGAAACGAGTTCCGAGGCCCCCGCATAATCGGAACTGTTGATGCGAATTCTTTTCCGCACGCCCGCGGAATTCAGCCGGGCATCGATTTCGTCGAAATAGGCGGGGAGGGCTTCGGGGGCGGTGGCCACATAGGGCAGGTCCCGCAGGTCGTCGACGGTGAGCGACTCCCGGCCGGCGAACCGGTCGGCGGGCACCGCCGCGCCGAGCCGTTCCCGCATCACCTCGATGATCCCGAGCGCCGGGTCGGCGACCGGCAGCCGGACCAGCGCCAGCGCCAGCCGGCCGTCCCGGACCGCCTCGGCCAGCCCGGTCGACCTGCCGGGCCAGCGCTTGAGTTCGTACGCCTCCCGGCCGGCGTCCGCGAGCTCCCGGACCCGGTCGCGCAGCGCGGGGTGCACCCCGGACGGCATCCCGATCAGCAGGGTGGTGCGCTGCGGGCGGACGGCCTCGCGCAGCCGCCAGGGAATGGAGTTGACGCGGTCGAGCACGTCCCGGGCCATCGGCAGCAGGGCCGCACCGGCCGGGGTCAGCGCGACGCGGTGGGTGGTCCGCTCGAACAGCGGCTGGCCCAGCTCCCGTTCGAGGTCCTTGATGCGCTGGCTCAAGGGAGAGGCCGCCATGTGCAACCTGCGTGCCGCCTGGGAGAAGTTCAGCTCTTCGGCCACGGCTACGAAGTAGCGCAGGTGCAGCATGTCCACACGGTCACCCTACCCGCGCGGCAGGGCGCCCCCGGCGGACCGGACCACCGCCCGGCCGGTGGACGGCCCACGGCTCACTGCCCGGTCAGGCCCAGCGGCGCCGGGTCCCCGGCCAGCTCGCGCAGGGCCGCCCGCGGGTCGGGCAGCAGCGTGCGCTCGGCGAGGTCCAGCACTCCGCAGACCGCGCTCACCTCGGCGGCCACCGTGCCGTCGGCCTTGCGGACGGTCTGCTCGATGCGGAAGGTCCGACCCTCGCCCCATACGAAGGCGCAGCTCACCTCGACCTCATCACCGGCCCGGAGCTCCCGCCGGTAGCGGATGGTGGTCTCCAGGGTCACCGGGCCGATACGCCGGTCCACCATGGCGCTCTGCCGGATGCCGCTCGCCTGGAGCAACGACCAGCGGGCGTGCTCGGCGTACTGGAGGTAGACGCTCTGGTTGAGATGGCCCTGGGTGTCCGTCTCGTACCCCCGTACGGTGACCCGCACGGCGAACGGCTCCGCCGCCTCGGACCCAGCCACCGGCTCCCCCGCTCCCGCCACCGTCACTCCCACTGCCACTCCCCGCGATTCCTTGGCCATGGCCATGGCCGTCGGTGGCCCATCGTAGGCGCGGGTGATCGGCGCCGGGGGGCTTTTCTCTCCGGCACCAGCGGTACCCACGGCACCGAGCGCACCGGCGGCACCGGCGGACGCCGGGAGGCGCTTCCCGCGCCCACGGCGATCCGTCAGGGGCTTCCCGTCTTCAGGCGGAGGTTCCACTTGGTGAGGGGCTTGGTGATGGGCTGGAAGATGGTGACGGTGTCGCCGCCGAAGTTGCCGCAGGTCGCGGCGCCGCCGCCGGAGTGGACGCCGACCGCCATCGGGGCGTTGGGCTGGGTGACGTACGAGCCGCCCGAATCCCCGGCCGCGGAACAGGCGTTGGTGTAGCCGAGCCCGTCGATGATCGTGGTGCCGTAGTCCACGGTCTGGTCGATCCGGGTGATCTCCCCGCAGTGCCAGCCGCTGGACTGCCCCGAGCGGCAGATCGACATGCCGGCCAGTCCCTCCTGCGAGCCGGTGACGGCGACGGGGGTGCCGCCCTGCCCGGCCACCGCCGAGCCGACGGTCCACCCCGGCTGATCGACCCGGACCAGCCCGAAGTCGCCCTCGTGGCCGTTGACGCTGTAGTTGCCGCCCGGATTGGAGGTTCCCATCCGGGTGCCGTCCTTGCCGAACGCGGCCTGATCGGGCGTCAGGGTGCAGTGGCCGGCCGTCAGGAAGCCCTGGAACCCCTGCGGGCCGGTCACCGAGAAGCCGATCGAGCAGATGCCCTCGCTGCCGGGCATCCAGCGCTCACCGCCGACGACCGTGCCGCCCTGCTGACGCGGTGTCTGGTTGCTGCGTTCGACGGTGATCCGCACCTTCGCGCGGGTGCCGAGGTCGCGGAGGCCCTTCTCGAAGGCGGCCGTCCGGGCGGTGTGCTTGGTGCGGTCGACGCGGATCACGAGTCCGTTGGCCCGCTCGTCCACGCCCCAGCCGGTGACCCCGGGGACGCCCTTGCCGACCCGGCCGGCGACCTTGTGCACCAGCGCGGTCAGCACGGCGCGGCTGTGCCGTACGGTCTTGGGGATCGCGCCGGCCGCCTTCACCCGCTGGGCGTCGGCGGGACCGGTCACCGCGACCACGAGCTTGCCGCTCGTCCGGTCGAACCACATGCCGGCGGGCGGCGTGGCGAGCGCCCGGCGGACCGCGGCCGCGGCACGGTGCGCGTCGGCCTCCTGCGCGAGCCGGGTGCGCACCTGTTCCGCGGTCAGCCGGAGGTCCCGGCGCATCGCGTCGAGCAGACCGCGCGGGGAGGGCTGGGGCGTGGGCCTGGGGAGCGGTACGGAGTGCGCCGGGCCGAGCGGGCCGACGGTCGCCATGACGGCGGCGACGGCCGCGCACCGTAGTGCTGCCTTGCGGAAGCGGGGTTCCATCGGGGGTCTCCTCGCGGTGTCGGGTGCACGTCGGATCCGATGGGCCGAGCGTGCGGGACACCGGCGCGGGCGGCACGAGGAGATCCCCCGCAGATCCCCCGCATCATGGGGAGATGACCATCGACAGAAGCCGCCAAGTCCCCACAGTTCACGGCCCGGTGGCCTTCGACGCCCTGCCGCCCGCGCTGCGCAACGTGACCTACTCGGGCGCCCGCCATCCGGGAGCGACGGCACCTGAATGCCCGTCAGGCGGGGGACGGGGCGGGGGCGGAGACAGCGGCCCGGGCGACTTCGACGGCCCTGGCGGTCCGGACGGCCTTGGCGGCCCGGGCGGGTTCGGCGGCCCCGGTGGCTCCGGCGGTTCTGGTGGCTCCGGCGGTTTCGCCGAGCTGGCCGGGGGCGCCAACTGCCAGCGCTACGCGTACGCCGTACTGCGCCACTTCGGGCTGGAGGTGCCGCCGTTGCGCTCGGCGGAGTTGTGGGCGGACACCGTGGCGACCCGGCGGGCCGGGCGCCCGCGGCCGCTGGACCTGGTGCTCTTCGATGCCGGACCGAACCGGGACCGGCCCGAGGGGTACGGCGCCCATGTGGGCGTGCATCTGGGACCCGATGCGGTGCTGCATCTCTGCCGCGAGGTGGGCCGGCCCGCGGTCTGGTGCTTTGCGGACTTCGCGGCGCGGACCCGGTACGCGCGGTTCCTCGGGGTCAAGCGGGTGCGGGGCACGACGCCGGACCGGTGAGCCCCCGGGGGCGGGGCGTCTCAGAACCCGCCGTCGCCCCCGCCGCCGAAGCCGCCCCCGTCGAAGCCGCCGCCGTCACCGAAGCCGCCGCTGAAGTCGTCGGGGTTGAAGTCGGCGCCCGAGTAGTCGCCGCCGTCGACGCCCGCGGGCCCGCCGAAGTCGGCGCCGTAGGCGGGGGACGACATCATGACGTTGCCGAGCAGGGTGCCGACGAGCAGGCCGGGCAGCAGGCCGCCGCCGAAGTAGCCGCCGGCCCAGGGGGCGTAGGCCGGGCCCGCGTCCCAGTACGGGCGGTCGCCGCTCTCGGTGCGGACCGTGCGGGCCAGCGGCTCGCGGCCGTCGTCCAGCCGGCTCTTGTCCGCGGCGCAGACCGGGACGATGCGCTCGGCGCCGCCGGGCGGGGCCCAGGCGGCGTCGACGACGGACGGGCCGTGCCGCGGGTCGAAGAAGCAGGGCAGCCGGCGCTCGGGCAGCGGCCGGCCCTCGCGGCGCGCGGCGAGCGTGGCCAGCGAGAACCGGCCGTCCTCCAGGGCCTGGGTCACCGCCTGCACATCGCCGGGGTGCTGGGCCGCCGCCATCGCCGACTTCGCGTTCTCGTACGCGTCCAGGGCATGGCTGTAGTCCGCACGCATCGCGTCGTCGGCGCCGGGCTCGTCGGGCCGGAAGTCGAGCCGGTCGAGTTCCTCGCCGAAGGCGGTGATGTCCTCGTCGACGACGGTGCGCAGCTGCTCCAGCGCGGCCCGCTCCTCCTCCTGGCGCCGCCGGCGGTTGCGGCGGGCGAGGGCGTACGCGCCTCCGCCGCCGACGACCAGCAGCACGCCGAGGCCGATCGCGGTCCCCGAGTCGAAGCCGGCGCCGCCGGTGCCGCCCCAGGAGTCGGGGGCGTGGCCGCGGGCCGACCGGTTGGCGGTGTCGACGAAGCTGTTCAGCCGCTCGCCGACGGTCGGGTAGGTGGTGCGCTTCACCGAGCCGACGAGGTTCTGCACCGCGTTGCGGGGCATCACCTGCGGGTCGGCGCCGGCGTTGAAGCCGTTGCCGAGTTCGACGGCGTAGACCCCGGCGATGCCGACCTTGGTCCGCAGATCGCGGAGCAGGGTGCTGGGCGGGTAGTCCGCGGTGCGCGGCAGCACGGCCACGAAGACCGGCTTGTCGGCGTCCTTGATCTTCTTGGCCAGCGCGTCGGCGTCGGCCGTGGAGAACTGTCCCGCGGCGCGCGGATCGACGTAGACCGGGCCCTTTTTCAGGGCGGCCGCGGCATCGTCCAGACCGCCCGCCGCGTGCGCGCCGGGCGCCAGCACGGCGGCCACCGCCAGCAGCGCGGCCACCAGCAGCAGAACGGGTCCGATCAGCGCACGACGAGTTGCGGTGTTCATGGGTTCGACGCTACCCGAACCGCACTTTCAGGACATCACCGGTCGGGTTCGGGATCTCGCAGGCCGGGTGCGGGACCTCGCACGGCGGGTGCGGGGCGTCGCCGGTCGAGGTGCCGGGAGCGGGTCCGGTCGGGGGGATTCTCCTGCGTCGCCCGGGGTCTGTCGCGCCGGAAATGGCCATCGGGGTGGTCGCTCCGCGCGTCGTTTTTGGCGGTCGGAGTGCCGGGGATGCTCCGGCTCGTCCCTCCCCCGAGGAAACGAGGAGACGATGTCCAGGGCGATCTCGATAGCCACGAACCTCGCCGTCGCCGTTGCCGCCACCGCCGTCGGGTGCATGACGGTGGTCACCCTGGCGCCGGGAAATCCGGACGACGGAACGAGCCGGTTCCGGTCCGTGAGCGCTCCGGCCGCGGCGGTCGGGCCGGACGGTTCGGCGGCGCGGGCCGCCACCTCCGCCCTGGGCGTGCGCGCCGGCCGCCCGGGCGCCTCCGGACCGGACGGCCCGGAGGCGGTGGCCGGACCGGACCCGATGTCCGGGCCCGATGCGGTGGCCGGGCCGGATGCGGTGGCCGTGGGCGGGCGGATCGAGGTGACCGCGCCGCCGGCCGGTCTCAGCTACCGTCCGCACGGCAGCCTCCCGGTCGCCTGGAAGAACACCACCGGGCGGCAGGTGGACGTCTGGCTCAACGCCGGGATGGGCCACGGCCGGCCGCCGCAGCGGCTGGCCGTGGTGGCGCCCAAGGCGGGCGACGGGCCGACGGGCGAGGCGCTGGTGACCCTGCCCCAAGTGCCGCCGGGGCCGCACTACTTCCTGGAGGTGGCCACCGCCGGTGACGCCGCGGTCCACGCGTTCAGCAAACCCTTCGCCATCACCGGCTGACCGGGGAATACCCCATACCCGGGAATAGCCTCCACCCGGCCGACGTTGGGGCCCCGAAGGGGGGCACCCGTCCCCTACGGGATCTGTTCGACCACCCCCTACGGGCCCCCACGCCGCCCGCCCCCGCCACGAGCCCCTCGACATGCACCCCTACGGCCCCTCGCCGCGCACCCCCTACGGCGCCCCCAGGTCCACCAGCTCCGCCAGTGCTTCCCGGTGGCGGCCGGGGGTGCCCAGGGTGAGTTCGTCGCTCTTGGCGCGCTTGAGGTAGAGGTGGGCCGGGTGTTCCCAGGTCATACCGATCCCGCCGTGGAGTTGGATGCATTCCTCGGCGGCGCGGACCGCGACCGGGGCGCAGTACGCCTGGGCGACGGCCACCGCCACCGGGGCGTCCGGGCTGCCGGTGGCCAGTGCGTCCGCGGCGTTGCGGGCCGCGGCGCGGGCCGAGGCGACCTCCAGCCAGAGGGCGGCCATCCGGTGCTTGAGCGCCTGGAACGAGCCGATCGGGCGGCCGAACTGGGTGCGCTCGGCCGTGTGGCGCACGGTTTCGGCCAGGCACCACTCGGCGATGCCGAGTTGTTCGGAGGCGAGCAGTCCGGCCCCGGTGAGCAGGGCCGTGGCGACGGCTTCCCGGGCCCGGTCGCCGGTGGCCAGCAGGCGGCCGCGGGCGCCGTCGAGGCCGACGTGGGCCAGCGGGCGGGTGAGGTCGAGCGGGGTGACGCGCTCGGTGCGTACGCCGTCCGCCGCGGTCTCGACCGCGAACAGGGCGGGGCCCTCGGGGCCCTGGGCGGGGACCAGCAGCAGGTCGGCGGCCGCGGCGTCGGCGACCGAGGTCACCCGGCCGGTCAGCGTGCCGTCCGCGGCGGCCCGTACGGTCGGCGCGGGCGGGCCGCCCGGCGCGGTGGTCAAGGGGACCGCGAGCGCGCCGACGGTGGTGCCGGCGGCGAGCGCGGTCAGTGCCCCGGCCACCTCGGCGTCCTCGTGGTCGCAGCCGAGCAGGGCGGTCACCGCGAGGACCGCGCTGGTCAGGTAGGGGACGGGCGCGACGGCGCGGCCCAGTTCCTCCAGGACGACGGCGGCCTCCCGGGTGCCGGCGCCCGCGCCGCCGAACTTCTCCGGGACCAGCAGGCCGGCGGTGCCGATCTCCGTGGCGAGCGACCGCCACAACGCGGCGTCGTAGGGCACGTCCGACTCGACGGCGGCGAGCACCGTGGCCGGATCGCTGCGGTCGGTGAGCAGGGCCCGTACGGCGTCGCGCAGGGCTTCCTCGTCGTCGGAGTAGAGGAGGTCGGGGTCGGGTGCCGGGGCGTCGGCGGGGCAGGTCTCGGTGGTCATCGGGGGAGGTCCTTCCACGCGACGTCCTTGTCGGTGCGCGGCTCGGGCGGCAGGCCCAATACGCGTTCGGCGACGATGTTGAGCAGCACTTCGGAGGTGCCTCCTTCGATGGAGTTCCCCTTGGCGCGCAGATAGCGGTAGCCGGCCTCGCGTCCGGTGAAGTCGACGCCCTCGGGGCGGCGCATCGTCCAGTCGTCATAGGTCAGTCCGTCCTCGCCGAGGAACTCCACCTCCCAGCCGCTGATCTCCTGGGCGAGCCGGGCGAAGGCCAGTTTCATGCCGCTGCCCTCGGGGCCGGGCTGACCCTTGGTGAGCTGCTGGCGCAGCCGTTCGCCGGTGAGCCGGGCGACCTCGGCGTCCACCCAGAGGGTCAGCAGCCGTTGGTGCAGGTCGTGGGTGCGCAGTTCGGGGCGGGCGCGCCAGTCGGCGGTGGCGACGCCGATCATGCCGCCTTCGCGGGGGATCCGGTTGCCGCCGATGGCGACCCGTTCGTTCATCAGCGTGGTCTGGGCGACCTTCCAGCCCTCGCCCACCTCGCCGAGGCGGTGGGCGTCGGGGATGCGGACGCCGGTGAGGAAGACCTCGTTGAACTCGGCCTCGCCGGTGATCTGGCGCAGCGGCCGCACCTCGACGCCGGGGTCGGTCATATCGCAGACGAAGTAGCTGATGCCGCGGTGTTTGGGCAGGTCGGGGTCGGTGCGGGCGATGAGGATGGCCCAGCGGGCCAGGTGGGCGCTGGAGGTCCACACCTTCTGGCCGTCGACCACCCAGTGTCCCCCACTCTCGGCTCCGCTCGACCGGGAGGTGCCCCCATCGTCGCGGACCGCGCGGGTGGCGAGGGCCGCGAGGTCGGAGCCGGCGCCGGGTTCGCTGAACAGCTGGCACCAGACTTCCTCGCCGGTCCACAGGGGGCGCAGGAAGCGTTGTTTCTGTTCGTCGGTGCCGAACCGGAGGATGGTGGGGGCGGCCATGCCCAGGCCGATGCCGATCCGGCCGGGGTCGTTGCCGGGTGCGCCGGCGGCGGCCAGTTCGGCGTCCACGACGGTCTGCAGCGAGCGGGACGCGTCCAGGCCGCCGAGGCCCGCGGGGAAGTGCACCCAGGCCAGGCCGGCGTCGAAGCGGGCGCGCAGGAAGTCCAGCCGGTCGGTGGTGGCGGGCGGGTGCGCGGCGAGGAGGGCGGCGGTGCGGCGGCGGAGGTCTGCGGCGTCGGTCATCGTGCCTCCTCGGCGGTGGGGACGACGACGAGGCGGCCGACGGAGGTGCCGTCGGCGACGCGCTGTACGGCGTCGGCGGCGGCCGCCAGCGGGACCCGGTCGCCGATCAGTGGCTTGATCGCGCCCTGGGTGGCGAGTGCGGTGAGTTCCTTGTGGCAGGCGTCGACGGCGGCCGGGTCCTTGGTGTTGTAGAGGCCCCAGTGCAGGCCGAGGATGGCGTAGTTCTTGACCAGGGCGTGGTTGAGGGCCGGGGAGGGGATGGTGCCGCCGGCGAAGCCGACGACGAGGATGCGGCCCTCGAAGGCGATGCACTTGGTGGATTTGGTGTAGGCGTCGCCGCCCACGGGGTCGTAGACGACGTCGGCGCCGCGGCCGCCGGTGGCGTCCTTCACGGCGGCGACGAGGTCGTCCGTGTGCCGGTCGATGACCAGGTCGCAGCCGAGTTCCCGGGCGGTGCGGGCCTTGTCGGCGCCGCCGACCACGCCGATGACCCGGGCGCCGGCGGCCTTGCCGAGCTGTACGGCGGCGCTGCCGACGCCGCCGGCCGCGGCGTGCACCAGCAGGGTTTCGCCGGCCTGGAGGCGGGCGCGGCGGTGCAGGCCGAACCAGCCGGTCTGGTAGCCGATGTGGAGGGCGGCGGCCTCGGCGTCGTCCAGGGCCTCGGGGGCCGGGCGTACGGTCGCGGCGTCGGCCACCGCGAGTTCGGCGAAGCCGCCGGCCGGCAGCGGCGGCTGGGCCAGGACCCGGGTGCCGGGTTCCGCGTCGGCGCCGTCGCCGGCGGCGAGCACCTCGCCGCAGATCTCCACGCCGGGGGTGAACGGCAGCGGTGGCCGCACCTGGTAGTGGCCGCGGCAGAGCAGGGCGTCGGGGAAGTTGACGTTGGCGGCCCGTACCCGCAGCAGCAGCTGCCCCGGTCCCGGCTGGGGGTCCGGTACCTCCTCCAGCCGCATCACTTCACGCGGCTCGCCGTTCGCGTGTACGCGCCATGCCTTCACCTGGTGCCTCCGAAAGATGTGGGTACGCGGGTGGGGCGGGGGACGCGCCGGCCCCTCGCCATGGGCATACTAAGCGGTCGGTATCTCTGGGGGAACAGGAAATCGGCCCGGTGAGGGAACGGTCTCAGCCTGGTACTCACAGGGTCAGGCTGCGGCCCGCGCGATGGCGGAGACTGACGGGCATGGACGTACCCGTGAGCGACGCACCCGCGATGGACCGGCCCGCCGAGTTGGGGAGTTTCCTGCGCAGCCGCCGGGCCCGGCTCCGCCCGGAGGACGTCGGCCTGGTCTCCTACGGCGGGCGGCGCCGGGTTCCGGGGCTGCGGCGTGAGGAGCTGGCGCAGCTGGCCGGGGTCAGCGTCGCGTACTACACGCGGCTGGAGCAGGGGCAGAGCCACCAGGCCTCGGAAGGGGTGCTGGACGCGCTGGCCCGTGCGCTGCGCCTGTGCCCCGACGAGCAGGCGTATCTGCGGGAGCTGGCCCGGCCGGCCCGGGGGCGCCGGCGGCCGGCGGTCCGCCACGACAAGGCGCGTCCGGGGGTGCGGCGGCTGCTCGCGGCCATGGCGGACGTACCGGCGGTGGCGCTCGGGCCGCGCTTCGAGATCCTGGCCTGGAACCGCCTCGGCCACGCGCTGATCGCCGGGCATCTGGACTTCGGCAGCCCCGGCCGCCCGCTGGACCGCCCCAATGCGCAGCGGCTGCTCTTCCTCGACCCGCACACCCGTGAGCTGTACCCGGAGCGGGAGGAGGAGCTGCGGCGCGCGGTCTCGGCGCTGCGGGTGGCCGCCGGGCAGCGGCCGGACGATGCGCAACTGGCCGCGCTGATCGGCGAGTTGTCGATGAAGAGCGCGGAGTTCAGCGCGCTGTGGTCCCGGCACGCCGTGCACAACTGCACCTTCGGCACCAAGCGGTTCCATCATCCGCTGGTGGGTGAGCTGGTGCTGGACTTCGAGATGATGCGGACGCCGGACGGTTCCGGGCAGGGCGTGCTGATGTACACGGCCGAGGAGGGTTCGCCGTCCGAGGCGGCGCTGCGGCTACTCGCCGCGGAGTGCGGCCCAGACGTCCGGGTCCTCGAACCCGAGCGCCCATAGGCCGGTGCCCCGCACCCCGTACGCGCGCAGCAGTGGCAGATGGGCCCGGACGCCGCGGGCGTCCTGGTACCAGACCTGGTGCTCGGTGCCGTCATTGCGGTAGGTGAAGTGCGGGGTGCCGGAGGCGGCGTCGAAGAGGTGGTCGGCGCCCTCGCGTGCGCGCAGCGCCTCGGCCTCCTTCCAGGTCAGGTGGGCGGCGTGGCCGGTGGTGCCGGTGACCCAGTCCCAGCCGTAGCCGGGGAAGGCGACCTCGATCTTGTGGGGCGCGATGGTGTCGGTGGCGTGGCGCAGGAACGCGTCGTACCAGTCGGTGGAGGACAGCGGGCCGGGTTCGCCGCCCGACCAGGGCAGGTCGTAGCCCATGAGGCGGATGCGGTCGGCGGACCGGCCGAGGCGTGCGTAGTCGAAGGCGCTGCCCGTGCCGTCGGTCCGGGCGAGGACGGTGACCACGCACTCCTTGTCGCGGTCGTGCAGCCGGGCGCACAACTCCCGGACCAGGGTGCGGTATCCGGTCCGCACCCGTTCCCGGGCCTGCCGGTCGCCGGTGAGGGCCATGGTCTCGTAGTCCAGGTCGCTGACGCACCGTCAGCGCGGCCGAACGGGAGCGGGGCGGGGTGCGGCCGGGTGGTGAACGGAGGCGGGATGGGGCCGGGTTGGGTCCGCCGCCGCTGTCGCTTGCCTGGGCCCCGCTGTCGCTTGCCTGCGTCACCGCTGTCACTTACGCGCGTCCCCGCCGCCGTTCAGGTGCGTCCCGCGCGCTGCTGGGCGTCCCGGAGGGTGCTGGACGGGGTGGCCCACCGGGCCCGGACGACCGTGAAGCCGGCCGCTTCGAAGGCGTCGCAGACCTGCTCGTCGTCGTCGACGACATGGCGGATCTCGCGGTGCCGGGCGATCCGGCGCAGCGTTTCCAGCTTGGTGTGGCGGGCCGGGCGCCGGTCGTGGTCGGGCCGCATCCACACCTCGCCCGGCGGCAGGCCGTGCCGGGCCAGCCAGTCCAGGGTGTCGCGGCGGCAGCGCTCGGGGCGGCCGGTGAGGTAGCCGACCTCGCTGTCCTCGGCGCTGCGCAGCGCCAGCGCCACGCCCTCGCCGAGCGGGGGGTCGTCGGTGGCCGCGGCGAAGAAGGCCGGCCAGTCGCGCGGGGTGCGCCGCAGCCAGTGCTGCCGGTGGCCGGTGTCGGCAAGGGTGTTGTCGAGGTCGAAGAGGGCGAGGGGGCGCTGCGTCATGCCGTGGTCGCCTTCCGCCGGTGGGCCTCGTCGGGCCCGGGGGCTGTGTCGTCCCCGTCGGCCGCGCCGGTTTCGGGGCGGGTGACCGCGATCCGGCCGGCGGCGATGGCCTGGGCGACGGAGAGGTGGTCGTGGGCGAGGTCGGCGCAGGTCGCGGTGTCCATGTGGAGCCGGACGTCGGGGTGCTCGGCGGGGCCGTCGGCGTAGCCGGGGCCGGTGTCGCCGGAGAGCAGGACGTGGAACCGGCCCTCGTCGAGGGTGATGTCGACGACGTCGGTGCCGTCGGTGAAGTGCCCGGCGAGCCGGGCCAGGAGGGGGACCGCGAACCAGTGGGCGCGCACCGCGTCGGTCGGCCGCTTCGTGTCGAGGGCGGGGGCGCCCCAGTCGGCGAGGGCGGTGAGCGCGGGCAGCAGGGCCCGGCCGCGGTCGGTGAGGGCGTAGACGGAGGCGGCGCCGGGCGGGGCGAGCCGGCGGCGGGTGACCAGGCCGTCGCGTTCCATGTCCTTCAGGCGGGAGGCGAGCATGTCCGTGCTGACGCCGGGGAGATCGGCGTGCAGGTCGGTGTAGCGCCGGGAGCCGCCGAGGAGTTCCCGGACGATCAGGAGCGTCCAGCGGTCGCCCACGGCGTCCAGGGCCCGGGCGACGGCACAGTACTGGTCATAGCTTCGGCGCGGCATGGCTCCAGCATAGACAGAGGTTGGACTTTCCAAGTCGCGACTTGGTAAAACCAAGTACGGTGTGATGACGACGAGTGCTGCCGCGCCGCGCGGCGGGCGAGGACCAGGAGGCCGCCGCATGCAGTTCAAGCAGTCCAGCAAGATGGCCGACGTCTGCTACGAGATCCGCGGACCGGTGATCGAGCACGCGGACGCGCTGGAGGAGGCCGGGCACAGCGTGCTGCGGCTGAACACCGGCAATCCCGCGCTGTTCGGCTTCGAATGCCCCGAGGAGATCCTGCAGGACGTGATGCGCAACCTCTCCCGCGCACACGGCTACACCGAGTCCCGGGGCATCCTCTCGGCCCGCCGCGCGGTGGCCCAGCACTACCAGGAGAACGGCCTGCCGGACGTCGGCGTCGACGACATCTACCTCGGCAACGGTGTCTCCGAACTCGTCTCGATGGCGGTCCAGGCGCTGCTCGACGACGGTGACGAGGTCCTCATCCCGGCCCCGGACTTCCCGCTCTGGACGGCCGTCACCACCCTAGCCGGCGGCAAGGCCGTGCACTACCTCTGCGACGAGTCCGCGGACTGGCTGCCGGACCTCGACGACCTCGCCTCGAAGATCACCGACCGGACCCGGGCGATGGTCATCATCAACCCCAACAACCCGACCGGCGCGGTCTATCCGCGCGAGCTGCTGGAGGGCATGCTCGACCTCGCCCGGCGCCACCAGCTGATGGTCTTCGCCGACGAGATCTACGACCGGATCCTCTACGACGACGAGGTCCACCACCACGCCGCGGTGCTCGCCCCGGACCTGGTCTGCCTGACCTTCAGCGGGCTGTCCAAGTCCTACCGGGTGGCCGGCTTCCGCTCCGGCTGGCTGGTGGTCTCCGGCCCCAAGCAGCACGCCGCCGACTACCTGGAGGGCCTGGGCACCCTCGCCTCGATGCGGCTGTGCCCGAACGCGCCCGCGCAGTACGCCATCCAGGCGGCGCTGGGCGGCCGGCAGTCCATCAAGGACCTGGTGCTGCCGGGCGGCCGGCTGCGCGAGCAGCGCGACGTGGCCTGGGAGCGGCTCAACGAGATCCCGGGCGTCTCCTGCGTCAAGCCCAGGGGCGCGCTCTACGCCTTCCCGCGCCTCGACCCGGCCGTCCACAAGATCCATGACGACGAGAAGTTCGTGCTGGACCTCCTGCTGCGGGAGAAGATCCAGGTCGTCCAGGGCACCGGCTTCAACTGGCCGCGCCCGGACCACTTCCGCATCCTCACCCTGCCGCACGCCGACGACCTCGACGCCGCCATCCGCCGGATCGGCCGATTCCTGGCCGGATACCGCCAGTGACGCCCGGGGGCCGGCAGCGGCCCCCGGTTCACCCGAACGGCGGCACCCCTCCCCCGCCGCCGTCCGCCGCCCGCCGGTCCGGCCCACGGCCGTGGCCAGCGGCGGGAAGGGCCTCCCGGCGCCGTCCGGGCGGCCCGGCACCGTCCGGCGGCCCCTCGGTCCGGACGGCCCGACCGCCCGGCGACGGGCCGTCCTGCCCCGCGGGACAACCGCACGGAATCGAACGCGCCCTTGAGCCCGTCGGCCGCAGCCGATTAGGTGGAGGGCGGCACCTCACGCCGCCACCCGACGAGGGAGGGGATTCCATGTCCGTTCGGCCCGCGCTATCGGAAGCGGAGCTTGAAGCGCATCTGCACGGCATTTGCTTCAAGACGGGTCCGCCGCGCCGTATCGGCGTCGAGCTGGAGTGGCTGGTCCACGACGCGTACCACCCCCGATGTCCGGTCGAACCCGACCGGCTGCGGCACGCGGCCACCGTCCTGCGACAGCTCCCCCTCTCCTCGCTCCTGACCTTCGAACCCGGCGGCCAGCTGGAGCTCAGCTCGCTGCCCGCCACCTCCCTGCGCGCCTGCATCGAGGCCGTGTCGGCCGATCTCGCGCTGGTCCGCCCGGCCGTGCGGGCCCTGGGCCTGGGTCTGGCCGGCCACGGCCACAACCCCTGGCACCCCCCGCGCCGGGTCCTGACCGACCCCCGCTACAACGCCATGGAGGCGTACTTCGACCGCTGGGGCCCGGCCGGGCGCTCCATGATGTGCGGCACCGCCTCCGTGCAGGTGTGCGTGGACGCCGGCCACGAGGAGCCGGGCCCGCTCGGGCTCGGCCGGCGCTGGCTGCTGGCCCATCTGCTGGGCGCCGTGCTGACCGCGGCGTTCGCCAACTCACCGACCAGCGAAGGATGTCCCACGGGCTACCGCACCACCCGCCAGGTCGTGTGGTCCCAGCTCGACCCGGCACGCACCCTCGCCCCGCCGCCGGGCCCCGACCCGCGCACCGCATGGGCGGCGTACGTCCTGGACGCACCGGTGATGTGCATCCGCGCCGAGCACGGGCCCTGGGACGCGCCGGAGGGGCTCACCTTCCGCGAATGGGTCCGCACCGGCGTCCCCAGACCCCCGACCCAGGAGGACCTCGACTACCACGTCACCACCCTCTTCCCGCCCGTCCGGCCGCGCGGCCACCTGGAGCTGCGCATGATCGACGCCCAGCCCGGCGAGACCGGGTGGACCGTCCCGCTGGCCGTCACGGCCGCGCTGTTCGACGACCCGGAGGCCACCGAGCGCGCCTACCGCATCGTCAAACCGCTGGCGGAGACCGCCGGTTCGCGCCCCGCGCCGCGCAATCCGCTGTGGCGGCGGGCCGCCCGCGCCGGACTGACCGACCCGGAGCTGCACGCCGCGGCGGTGGCCTGTTTCGCCGCCGCGCAGGAGGCGCTGCCCCGGATCGGCGCGCCGCCCGAGGTGTGTGCCGCGGTCGCGGCGTTCACCGAGCGGTACGTGGCCCGCGGGCGCTGCCCCGCGGACGACCATCTCGACGCCCTGTACGCCGCGGAGGGCGAACTCCTCCTGGGGAAGGAAGGCCGGCAGTGACCACCGATCCCGAGCTCCTTCGTGAACGGGCCGCCTCGGCGCTGCTCGCCGCCCGCGACCGCACCCGTCTGCTCACCACCTGCGTCGAGCACCCCGACCTCGTCGCCCAGCACTCCCCCCTGATGTCCCCGCTGGTGTGGGACCTGGCCCACATCGGCAATCAGGAGGAGCAGTGGCTGCTGCGCACCGTCGGCGGCCGGGAGGCGCTGCGGCCGGACATCGACTCCGTCTACGACGCCTTCGAGCACCCGCGGGCCGAACGCCCCTCGCTGCCGCTGTTGCCGCCCGACGAGGCGCACGGCTATGTCGCCGAGGTCCGCGGCCGGGTGCTGGACGTCCTGGAGCGCACCCCGCTGCACGGCGGTCCGCTGCTGGACGCGGGTTTCGCGTTCGGCATGATCGCCCAGCACGAGCAGCAGCACGACGAGACCATGCTCATCACGCACCAGCTGCGCCGCGGCCCCGCCGTGCTCACCGCACCCGAACCGCCGCCCGCCCCCGACGACCTGCTGCCGTCCGAAGTCCTCGTGCCCGGCGGGCGGTTCACCATGGGCACCTCCGCCGAACCCTGGGCGCTGGACAACGAGCGGCCCGCGCACCACCGGCTCCTGCCGGCGTTCCTGATCGACACCACACCGGTCAGCAACGGTGCCTACCAGCGGTTCATCGAGGACGGCGGCTATCAGGAGCCGCGCTGGTGGGCGGCCGAGGGCTGGGCGCAGGTCCAGCAGCACAAGCTGCGCGCCCCGCTGTTCTGGAAGCGGGACGGCGGCCAGTGGCTGCGCCGCAGGTTCGGGGTGACCGAGCCGGTCCCGCCGGACGAGCCGGTGCTGCACGTCAGCTGGTACGAGGCGGACGCCTACGCCCGCTGGGCCGGACGGCGGCTGCCGACCGAGGCCGAGTGGGAGAAGGCCGCCCGGTTCGACCCGGCCACCGGCCGGTCGATGCGCTACCCGTGGGGTGACGAGGACCCCACGCCGGAGCGCGCCAACCTCGGCCAGCGGCATCTGCGCCCCGCCTCCGTGGGCAGCTATCCGGAGGGCGCGTCACCGCTCGGTGTCCGGCAGCTGATCGGCGATGTGTGGGAGTGGACGGCGAGCAACTTCCTGCCGTATCCGGGCTTCGCCGCCTTCCCCTACCGGGAGTACTCGGAGGTGTTCTTCGGCGACGGGCACAAGGTGCTGCGCGGCGGTTCCTTCGCCGTCGACCCGGTCGCCTGCCGGGGCACGTTCCGCAACTGGGACCTGCCGGTCCGGCGGCAGATCTTCTCCGGGTTCCGCACCGCCCGGGACGCCGGCCCGGAGGGGGACGCATGAGGCCGGCGACAGCGGTGTCCGGGGAGGCGGTCGGCTGATGTGCCGTCATATCGCTTACGTGGGGCCGCCGGTGGCCTTCGGGCAGATCGTGCTGGAGCCGCCGCACGGCCTGTACCGGCAGTCGTGGGCGCCGCGCCACCAGAAGCACGGCACGGTCAACGCGGACGGGTTCGGCGTCGGCTGGTACGCACCGGGCGACCCGGTCCCGGCGCGCTACCGCCGGGCCGGGCCGATCTGGGCCGACGACCAACTGCCCGACCTGGCCCGGGTGGTGCGCACCGGCGCGCTGCTGGCAGCCGTGCGGGACGCCACCGTGGCCGGGCCGGACGCCGAGGCGGCGGCCGCGCCGTTCGCCGGGGAGGGCCACCTGTTCAGTCACAACGGTGCGGTGGCCGGCTGGCCGGACTCCCTCGCACCGCTGGCCGCCGGGCTGCCGCCGGCGGAGCTGCTGCGCCTCCAGGCGCGCTGCGACGCGGCGTTCGTCTGGGCGCTGGTGCGGCACCGGCTGGTCCGCGGCGACGAACTGGGGGACGCGCTGGCCGACACCGTCGCGGCCGTCGCCGGGGCCGCGCCCGGCTCCCGGCTCAACCTGCTGCTGACCGACGGCACCACCATCGCCGCCACCTCCTGGGGCGACACCCTCTACCACCTGGCCATTCCGGGCGGCGGCCGGGTGGTCGCCGCCGAACCCTACGACGATTCCCCCCACTGGACCGAGGTCCCCGACCGCACCCTGCTGCGCGCCACCCCGGCCGACGTCCATCTCACCCCGCTCAAGGAGCCCGCCACGTGAGCCCCCTCAGCATCACCCGCAACCTCCCTGTCGACGCCACCGCGGCCGCGCTGCGCGCCGATGTCGCCCAGGGCCTGTCCGCCACGCCCAAACAGCTGCCGCCCAAGTGGTTCTACGACGCCCGCGGCAGCGACCTCTTCGAAGAGATCACCACCCTGCCCGACTACTACCCGACCCGCGCCGAACGGGAGATCCTGCTCACCCGCGCCGACCACATCGCCGCGGCCACCAACGCCCGCACCCTGATCGAGCTGGGCTCCGGGTCGTCCGACAAGACCCGCCACCTCATCGGCGCGCTGACCGGACTGCACACCTACGTGCCGGTCGACGTCAGCGAGTCCGCGCTGACCGCGGCGGGCGAGGCGCTGCTCGCCGGGCATCCCGGCCTGACCGTGCACGCCCTGGTCGCCGACTTCCAGCAGGGCATGGCGCTGCCCGAGACGCCCGGCCCGCGGCTGCTGGCGTTCCTCGGCGGCACCATCGGCAACCTCCTCCCCGAGGAGCGGGCCGCGTTCCTCACGTCCGTGCACGACCTGCTGTCCCCGGGCGACGCCCTGCTGCTCGGCACCGACCTGGTCAAGGACGAGGCGACGCTGGTCGCCGCGTACGACGACCCGCAGGGCGTCACGGCCGCGTTCAACAAGAACGTCCTCCAGGTCATCAACCGCGAGCTCGACGGCGACTTCGATCCGGCGGACTTCGACCACGTCGCGGTGTGGAACGCCGCGGAGGAGTGGATCGAGATGCGGCTGCGGGCGCGCCGGGACATGACCGTGAAGATCCCCGGCGTGGACCTGGCCGTGCCCTTCGCGGCCGGTGAGGACATCCGCACGGAGATCTCGGCCAAGTTCCGCCAGGAGGGCGTGCGGGCCGAACTCGCCGCCGCTCGGCTGGAGTTGACCAACTGGTGGACGGACAGCGCGGGCCGCTTCGCGCTGTCGCTCGCGTTCCGTGCCTGATACCGCCTGGTAGGGACGGATACGTACGAGGACGGTTCCGGCCGGTGTGCCCTCGGGTGCGCCGGCCGGGTGCCGTCCGCGCGGGCGGTGTGGTTCCATGCCGCGGACGCACGTTCGCATTCGACGGGCAGGGGTGGCGGCATGGGGCTGGGGCTCGATCGGCGGGGGTTTCTCAGGGGCGCGGCCGGGCTGTCGGCCGCCGGGGTGCTGGCGGGTGCCGGCAGCGGGCGGTCCACGGCCGGTGCGGCCGAGCGCAGGACGGCCGGGCGCCGCGCGCTGTCCGTGCAGGACTGGATGTCCGCGCTCCCGGACGCCACTCCCCTGGCGCGCCTGACGATCCCCGGTACGCACGACTCCGGAGCCCGGTACGGCGGCCCCTGGGTGGCCTGCCAGAACACTGCCGTCGACGCCCAGCTGGCGGCCGGCATCCGCTTCCTGGACGTCCGCTGCCGGGCCATCGACAACGTCTTCGCCATCCACCACGGCGCGTTCTACCAGCAGTTGATGTTCGGCGACGTGCTCAATGCCTGCCGGGCGTTCCTCGCGGCCCACCCGTCCGAGACGGTGCTGATGCGGGTCAAGCAGGAGTACTCGGAGGTCTCCGCCGAGGAGTTCCGCCGGATCTTCGTCAGCTACCTGGACGACAAGGGCTACCGCTCGCTGTTCCGGCTGGACGCCGGGCTGCCCGCGCTGGGTGAGGCGCGCGGCAGGGTCGTCCTGCTGGCGGACTCCGACGGCCTCGGCGGGGTCCGGTACGGCGATCCCCAGGTCTTTGACATCCAGGACGACTACATGGCCGAGCCGTTCGGGAAGTGGCCGAAGATCGAGGCGCAGTTCCGCAAGGCCGTCGCACAGCCCGGCAAGCTCTTCGTCAACTACGTCAGCACCGCCGCGCTGCTCCCCCCGCGCTCCAACGCCGACCGCCTCAACCCGCAGGTCAAGACGCTGCTGGCGGGTGCGGAGGGCAGCGGCTGGACGGGCCTGGGCATCGTCCCGATGGACTTCCCGAACGAGTTCGACCTGGCCGGGGCGCTGATCCGGCACAACCCGGGCCTCCGGTTCACCCGACCGGCCCCGCGGTAGGCGTCCGGACGGCCGTCCTGCCGCAGACTGAGGGACATGTCCCGTTCCGGACGGCCCGGTGTCCCGCAGCGGCTGCCGGTGGCTCTCGGGCTGCTCACCGTGGTCGTGGGCAGTACGGCACTGACGCTGGGCCTGCCCGCCCGCGATCCGTACCTGGCCGCGGGGGACAGCACGACCGGCTCGTACCTGGCCACCCGCGCGGACGGCGACCAGGCCGCCGCCGCGCTGCTCGCCGGACCGTACCGGGAGCGGCCGGGCCCGCCGGTGGCCGCCTTGCGCAGCGGCCGGACCGGCGGCGGGGCGGCGGCCGCGCTGCCGGCGTCCCGGCCGCCGGTGGCCGTCCCCGCGGCCCCGTCCCCGGTGATCGGCGCGCTGTTCTCGCCCGGCGACGACGGCGATCCGGCGCACCACTGCACGGCGAGCGTGGTGCACTCCCCCGACGCCGACCTGATCGCCACCGCCGCGCACTGCGTGCACGACGGCGGGTTCCGCACCCGGCTGGTGTTCGTGCCCGGCCTGCACGACGCGATCGCGCCGTACGGGCTGTGGGTGCCCACCCGCATCCACGTCGACCCCCGCTGGATCAGCGACCGGGACCCGGACCACGACGTGGCGTTCCTGCGGGTGCGCCGGGCCGGGCAGGGCGGCGGCCGGATAGAGGACCTCACCGGCGCCGAACGGATCCGGTTCGGCGCGCCGGCCGGGCGCCCGGCGCTGCTGACCGGCTACCCCGCCGACCGGGACGCCCCGGTCAGCTGCCGGCGCACCGCCGAGGCCCAGGGCCCGAACCAACTGCGCTTCGACTGCCCCGGTTTCCCGAACGGCACCAGCGGCGGGCCCTGGCTCACCGACCTCGATCCGGCCACCGGCACCGGAGCGCTGATCGGGGTGATCGGCGGGCTCGACGAGGGCGGCGACGACTACGTCTCGTACAGCAGCCGGTTCGGTGCGGACGTGGCCGGGCTCTACCGGCGGGCCACCGCGGAGCCGGGCCCCACGCCGGGCGTCAGGCCCCGCGCGACACCACGGTCTTGAGGACGGACGGCAGCGGGTACCAGTCGGCGGTGGCGAAACTGGCGTGCGCGGCGGCGAGTTGGCCGACCCGGGCGAGCGCCTGTTCCTCGGTCGGGTGGGTGGCGTCGATGGCCGGCGGCACGTTGTGCGCGTCGGTCATGATGAGGAGGTAGTGCCGGCGGTCGTACCAGGCGGTGTCGATGGTGCCGTTCAGGTAGGTCGCGGCGTCGCCGTCGAAGACCACGAAATACGGGCGCAGCGCCGGGTCCTGGTAGCGCTCGCGCGGGTCGCCGGCGGCCGCGCCGTGCACCGCGGGGAAGGCCACCGACTGCGCGAGCTTGCCCTGTGCGGCGAGGTCCTTGAGGTGGGTGGCGTACTCGACGTCGGTCCAGAGCTTGTCGAGCGGGTTGTTCTCCTCGACGGTGCCCGGTATCAGCTCGAACAGGAACTTTCCGGCCAGGGCGTCGCGTCCGGGCCAGCCGCCGGCCCGGACCGCCTCGTCGGGCGTGCCGTGGCCCGCGGTGAGGTCACCGGGGCCGTAGACGGCATCGCCGAGCTTCTGCCGCACCAGGGCGTCGAACTCGGCCGGGCCGCGCCCGCCCTTGGCGTTGAAGCCGTCCTTGAGCTCGACCTTGAAGAGGATGGGGCGGTGGCCGGGGTGGGCGTCGTGCCAGGCCTTCATGTCGGCGAGGCAGCCGGCGAAGTCCTTGTTGACTTCCTTGGTGCGCAGTTCGGAGGCGTTCGCCGCGCCCGCGCAGTTGCTGTTGTTGCCGATCGGGTTGCTGTGGCTGACCCGCCAGGACCGGCCGAACCCGTTGGTCCACAGGTCGAGTTCGAGCAGCGCGGCGCCGGAGTCCAGCGCGTCCGCGAAGTAGGGGTACTTCTCCTTGTCGTAGGCGTTGTGGACGCCCACGGACGTGCTGGTGCCGTACGTCAGACCGGCCGGCTCGGCGCCCGCCGGGGCGGACACCGCCACCACCGCGGCCGCCGCCGCGGCGACCGTCCCCACACACCGCTTCCCGTTCATGTTCCCCGCTTTCCGTGGTCCCTCGGCGCCCGTCCGGTCAGCCCCGGACGCCGTTCGGCCGGCCGGGCGGCCGGTCGATCGGGGAGCAGCGTACGGGGAGTTGGGACGGGTGGGGACCACGGGGTCGGTGACGATAAGGGAAACTCCCCTTACTTGACCGACTTGGGGAGGCCCCATGGCCGACAATCACGCAACCGGCCGGCTGCCGCGTACCGGACAGCCACTCGTCGCAACGGTGCTCACGGGCACGGTCGCGCTCTATCTGGCGCTCGTCGCCTTCGGCAACATCACCGACTTCGGCACCAATCAGCAGTTCGTCCAGCACGTCCTGGCGATGGACACCACGTTCAAGGACCCGGACCTGATGTGGCGGGCCGTCACTTCGAAGGGGCTCCAGAACGCCGCGTACGTGGCGATCATCGCCTGGGAGAGCGTCACCGCGCTGGTGCTGATAGTGGCGACCGTGCTCTGGCCGCTGGGGCTGCGGCGCGGCGACGTGGCCCGGGCCCGGATGCTGAGCACCGTCGGTCTGCTGATGATGCTGCTGCTGTTCGGCGCGGGCTTTCTGGCGATCGGCGGGGAGTGGTTCTCGATGTGGCAGTCCAAGACCTGGAACGGCCTGGAGGCGGCGACCCGCAACGTGACCCTCGCCGGGGTCGCGCTGCTGGCCGTCCGGCTGCCGTCGGCGCCCTGAACCGTCCGGTGTGCGGCGGGCGGGCGCCGGTGGGTCACCACTCGATCCGGTAGTCCGTGAGCCAGTTGCCGCCGTCCGCGCCGCCGCCTCCGGGGCCGGTGGCGGGGCGGCCGGGGCCGCCGGGGCCGGTGCGGGCGGCCAGGCCGGCGCTGGTCGCGACGACCTTCTCCACCCGTTCGCGGCGCAGCTCTTCGTACGCCGCGAAGGCGGTGCGCGCTTCGGTGTGGTCGCGCAGGCAGCGGGCCAGCACGATGCCGTCCTCGATGGCCATCGAGGCGCCCTGGGCGGCGTTGGGCGCGGCCGCGTGGGCGGCGTCGCCGAGGACGACCTTGGTGTCGTCGTACCAGGTGGGTGTGGTGGCGATGTCGTAGGCGCTGGAGGCGATGACCCGGTCGCCGGTGGCCCGGACGAGGGCGGCGGCCGGGGTGGCGTCGCCGGGGAACCGCGCGGCGACCCGGTCGCGCCACTCGTCGGGGCCGACGGCCTGCAGGGCGGTGCGGTCGCTTTCGTCACCGGGGATGTTGGCGAACCACCAGATCTCCCCGTCGGGGGCGCGGGTGCAGCCGAAGAAGGCCCGGTCGCCGAGGAGCATGGTGTAGGTCTCCGCGGCCACCTCGGCGCCGGTGCCGCCGGCGTCGCGGAGGTAGCCGCAGACCGTGTGCTGGCCGGTGTGGCGCGGCCGGGGGGCGGACGGGTCGATGAGGGTGCGGGTGACGGAGTGCAGTCCGTCCGCGCCGATCAGCAGATCGCCCTCGGCGCGGCTGCCGTCGGCGAAGGCGGCGACCACCCGCCGCCCGCCGGCCGAGGCCACCGTCTCTGCGCCGACCAGCCGTTTCCCGTGGTGCACGGGGATGCCCCGGCGGGCCGCCTCGGCGTGCAGCACCTGGTAGAGGGTGGCCCGCCGCAGGGTGCGCGGGCCGGGGCCGGTCTCGCTGCCGGCGAGGGGCCGCTCACCGACCTTGCTGCCGTCGGGGCCGAACACCGCGATCCGCCGGGCCGGGAAGGAGTGTGCGGCGACCGGGTCGTGGGCGTCGATCACCCGGAGCGCTTCCAGGCCGTTGGCGAAGACGACGAGGAAGGCCCCGACGTCGTCCGCGCCGGTCGGGTACGCCTCAAATACTTCCGCCTCGATGCCCGCCTTGTGCAGCGCCATGGCGGTCACCGCGCCCGCGATGCCGCCGCCGATGATCAGGGCCTTGCTCATGCCGTGGTCCCCCCGGGTGTGCCCCCGCTCGGTCCGCCGGCCGGGTCGCGGGCCGGCGGTGCGGCCACCTCGCCGCACCGCCCACCTTGCCTCCGGCGGGCCGGAAGATCCAGCCCGCCACAGGACGGACGGCCGGGCCGCCGGGCGTGCTCAGCCCGCCGCGTACACGTCCTCGATGTACCGCCCGGAGGCGGTGAGTTCGCGCAGCCAGGCCTCGGACTCCTGGGCCGAGGCGCCGGTGTGCGCGGCGTGCACCTCCCGGAAGGCGGCCCGTACGCCCGGGGCCATCCGGCTGCCGTCGCCGCAGACGTACACCCGGGCCCCGGACTGGAGGAGTTCCCAGACCTCGGCGGCCTCGGCCTTGATGCGGTGCTGGACGAAGCGGTGGCCGTTCTCGGGGCGCTCACTGAAGACGGGGCGGACCGAGAGCACCCCGGCCGCTTCGGCGGCGGCGAACTCCGCGGCGTGCAGGAAGTCGGCCGTGGGGTCGTCGCAGCCGAAGTACAGCCGGGCGGGCGCCTGCTGGCCGGCCGCGACCCGGTCGGCCACGGCGCCCCGGAACGGAGCGAGGCCGGTGCCGGCGGCGACCAGGATGACCGGGGTGTCGTCGGCCGGGTCGAGGCGGAAGGCCTCGCGGCAGGGCTGGACCCGGGCCAGGACCGTGTCGCCGGGGCGCAGTCCGTGCAGATGGGTCGAGCCGGTGCCGCCGGGCAGCAGCGAGACCATCAGTTCGGCGTGCCGGGCGTCGGTGGCCGGCGAGGACGAGATCGAGTAGTGCCGGGTGCGCAGCGGCGGCAGCAGGTCCAGGACCACCGGCCAGGGCAGCGCTCCGCGCAGCGCCGGGTGGGTCTCGATCAGCTCGATCAGGGTGCGCGGGTCGTCCTTGGCGAGGTGTTCCAGGGCCTGTCGCTCGGGCGGGCACGGGTTGTGCGCGGCCAGCACCGCGATCTGCTCCGCGGTCGGCCGTGCCCCCAACTCCAGGTGATGCGTGAGGAGTTGGCGTACGGTCAGGGGCCGATCGACGGGCAGGGTGTCCCGGGCCGGGCGGCGGCCGGAGTGCACGGCCAGCACGGTGTCGAGGTCGGCGCCGAGGGCGCGGGCGGCCCGCTCGACGGCGGCCGGCGCGTTGGCCGGCAGCACGGCGAGGTGGTCGGCGGTGCGGTAGGTGACGCCGTCCGGCAGGGCGAGCCGCAGGAACCGCTTGGGGCGCGGCCAGCCCTCCGCGGTGAGGTCATGGGCCTCGGTGACGGTCAGTTCGGTCAGCTCGTGCCGGGCGGCCAGGGCGTCGAGCGGTCCGCCGGTGAGCTCGGTGACGGTCCAGCCGGTGTCCTCGGCGGCCGGGGCGCCCGCGCCGGTGCCGGCGGGGTCGCCGTAGCGGGTCAGCAGTTCGGTGCGCAGCGCGGCGGTGAACTCCTTGACGGTGCCGCTGAGATCGCCGGAGGCGTCGGCCTCGGCGCGCGGCAGCATCCGGTCGCCGCCGAGCGCGGCCAGCCGGTCGTCGATGAGGGTGGGGACGTGCTGGTAGGTGGCGGCCCAGTTGCGGTCGCCGACGCCGAGGACGGCGAACGGGCGGTCCGCGGCGGCGCCTTCCCCGGCGGTCCGCAGCCAGCGGACGAAGGCGGCCGCGTCGTCGGTGGGCTGTCCGTTGTAGGAGGCGGCGACGATGACGACGGGCCGGTCCGCGGGCAGCCCGTCGGCGCAGGCGTCCAGCGGGGCGACCTCGGTGGCGCAGCCCAGGCCGGTGGCCTCGTCGGCGAGCCGCTCGGCGAACTCGCGGCAGGTGCCGTAGTTGCTGCCGTGCAACAGCAGCAGCCCGGTGCCCTGGACGACGCGGGTGGGCAGGGCGTCGTCGGTGGTGGCGTCGGCCGCGGAGCCGGATCCCGCGGCGCCGCCGGGCAGCACGCCCAGGGCGGCGCGCACCGCGGCCCGGTCGGCGGGCGTGCGGGCGGCCAGCTGGAGGGTGAACCCGTCGGGCTTGAGGGTGAGGGTCTCCTTGATGCGCAGCCGGTAGTCGGCGTGGTCGATCAGCCGGTAGCGGTGGGCGAGCAGGGCGAGCAGCATGGTCGCCTCGTGCAGCGCGAACTGCCGCCCGATGCAGGCGCGTTCACCGGTCCCGAACGGCTTGTAGGCGTGCGGTGAGCGGGCCGCCTCGGCCTCGGGGCTGAAGCGGGACGGGTCGAACAGCTCGGGGTTGTCGCCCCAGCACGGGTCGCGGTGCAGCATCGGGGTGAGCACGGTGACCAGTTGGCCGGCCTTGACCGGGTAGCGGCCGCCGAGCACGGTGTCCTGGCGAGCCTGGCGGGTGAAGGCGGCGGCGGTGGGCCACAGCCGCAGCGCCTCGTTGAGGACCTGCCGGGTGAACGGCAGATGGCCGATGTCCTCGAAGGTCGGGTCCGGGTCGGCCCGGTCGCCCCACAGCTCGTCGGCCTCGCGCTGGACCATGCGCAGCGCCAGCGGGTCCTTGACCAGGTGGTAGAGGGCGAAGGAGAGGGCGCCCGAGGTGGTCTCGTGGCCGGCGATCAGGAAGGTGATGACCTGGTTGCGGATGTTGGCGAGGTCGAGACGGGGGCCGCCGGCCCCGGTGCCGTCCTCCTGCGCGCGGGCGCCGAGCATCAGGCCGAGCAGGTCGTCCTCGCCGGTCTCGCCGCTCGCCGTGCGCGCGGCGATGACCTCGTCGACGACGGAGGCGAGGTGGTCCGCGTCGGCGCGGAACGCCGCATCCTCCGCGGAGTGGTCGGCGTGCGGGTCCCGGGCGAACTTCCGCATGCTCCATTCGAGGCAGCGCACCATCGCCTCGACGAACGGGTGCTGCGAGTCGCCGCGGGAGAACGACTCGAAGTCGAAACCGAAGCCGGCCAGCCCAATGGTGTCCAGCGTCATCCGGGTCATGTCCTCGGCTATGTGCACCGGCGTGCCGTCGGCCACCCGCCGGTCCCAGCTCGCCATGACCCGGCGGGCGACCTTCAGCATCGCCGGGTGGTACGTCCGCATCGAGCCCAGCGCGAACGCCGGCATCAGGACCTCGTGCGCCTTGGCCCAGTTGGGCTCGTCGTTGTAGGCGGTGAACAGACCGTCCCCGGCGAATTCCCGGACGTTCTCCAGGACGACCGACACCCCCTTGGCGAAGCGGGTCTCGTCGGCGGCCTCGGTGACCAGATCCAGCGAGGTGAGGAAGAGCGTCTCGCGCTCGCCGAGCCGGCGCTTGAACACCGGCCCGTGGGTGCGGGCGAGGTCCATGGTCTGCTGGATGGGTGTCGAGGTCATCCCGTCGGCCGTGATGTCGACGACCGGGATGCCGTCATCGGCGGCGCGTTCGGCACTGTGGAGCGCGATGGTGTCGGTCATGTCTCCAGCGTGAGGGGGCCGGTGGGCAACTGTGGCCCGGGCAACTGCATGATTGTGCAGTGGTTTTTCGCTGCTCGCCCTTGCGCGCGGACCGGAGATGGGGCAATGAACATCGGGCACGCCGACAGTGCGCCGGACGGTGACTCCGCCGGCGCCCACCCGCCGTCCTCCGGGCCCGCCCCGGTCGATCCGGCGGGGCCGTACGCGGACGGTCCCTGGCGCAACTACTTCCTGATCCTGCTGGACCGCATCCCGACGCCGATCGCGGTGTGCCGGGCCGACGGCGAGGTGCTGATCGCCAATCCGGCGATGGCCACGCTGTGGGGGGTGGCACCGGGCCAGTTGCGCGGCCGCAACCTGCTGGACCTGTTCCGCCCCCGGGCGAAGGAGCAGTTGCGGCGGATCGAGGAGGCGGTGCGGCTGGGGCGCCGGTCGCGCTACCCGGTCGAGGTGCACTGGCGGTCCGCGGCCGACGGCGCGCAGCGCGAGGGGGAACTGACGGTGGACCCGGTCGGCGACGCGTCCGTCCAGCCACCGGCCCTGCTGGCGCTGCTGCGGGTCACGGAGGGCGCTCCGCCGCCGCGCCCGCGGGCCACGGCGAGCCCGGTGGAGACCCGGATCCTGGCTCTGGCCGCCGGCGGCGCGACGACGGCGGCGATCGGCGCGGCCCTGGGACTGACCGTCGACGGGGTGAACTACCACCTGACCCGGCTGTCCCGCCGCTGGCGGGTGCAGGGCCGGACCGCGCTGGTCGCCAAGGCGTACGTGCTGGGCGTGCTGGCGGCGGACAGCTGGCCACCGGCCCCGGCCTGACCATCAGCACGCGTGTGCGGTTAACCTCCGTGGTGTGGAGGAGAACGCAGCCGCGCGGTTCGAGCGCGGAACGGACGGCCCGAAGGTCATCGTCGTCGGCGTGGACGGCTCCGACTCGTCCTGGCGCGCCGCCGCGTACGCGGCCGGCCTCGCCCGGCGCCAGGGCGCGAAGCTCGTCCTGGTCTACGTCCAGCCGGTGCTGCCGGCCGGGGCGTCGATGGGCGCGCCGGTCGTGGACGCCACCAACGAGGTGGCCGAGGAGCTGATGGCCGAGATCCGCAAGGCCACCGACCGGCTGCAGGGGATCTACGACGTGCGCTGGGAGTTCCACACGCTGCGTGGCGACCCGTACAACGGCATGGTGCAGATGGCCGACGAGCTCACGGCGGACGCCGTGGTGGTGGGCGCCTCGGAGTCGGCCGGGCACCGCATCATGGGCTCGGTCGCGGTCCGCCTGGTCAAGGCGGGGCGCTGGCCGGTCACCGTCGTCCCGTAGCGGCCCCGCGGCGCTCCGCTGGTGGGGTCGGCCGCCCTGAGGCACGGTGGGAGATGGACGGGCGGAGCGCCGCCCCGGCCGAGGGAGACCACCGTGACCGACCGCACGTACCGTGTGACCGACATCGTCGGAACGTCCCAGCAGAGCGTGGACGCGGCGATCAGGAACGGCATCAAGCGCGCCTCGCAGACCCTCCGCAATCTCGACTGGTTCGAGATCACCGAGGTGCGCGGACACCTCGTCGACGGCGAAATCGACCACTACCAGGTCGGCATGAAGGTCGGGTTCCGGCTGGAGGACGCCGATTGACGCCCCGATGACACCCCTCCCGGGTACGTCTCCCGGCGAGTCGCCGCCGTACTAGGGAGTCGCCTTCCTCCGGGGCCCTTCAGGGTCCATGATGATCCGCCGTCGGACCACGACGGAGCGAGCCTACGGAGGGATCCCAGATGGGCCTGCGCGCGGGACAGGGCGTATTGCGCCGCAAACCGATCGAACACATCGAAGAGGCGGAGGGCCCGGCGAGCCAGCAGCTCACCCGGGTGCTGGGGCTGTGGCAGCTGACCGCCATCGGTGTCGGCGGCATCATCGGCGCCGGCATCTTCACGCTCGCCGGCACCGTCGCGAACGAAAAGGCCGGACCCGCGGTCCTGGTCTCCTTCCTCGTCGCGGGGATCGCGAGCGCCGCGGCCGCCTTCTCGTACGCCGAGTTCGCCGGGCTGATCCCGAAGGCGGGGTCGGCCTACACCTATGGCTATGCGGTGCTCGGTGAGGTGGCCGGCTGGTTCATCGGCTGGGACCTGCTGCTGGAGTACACCGCGATCGTCTCGGTCGTCGCGATCGGCATCTCCGGATATTTCAGCTTTCTCCTCGGTGAGCTGGGAGTCCATCTGCCGGCCTGGATGCTCGGCGCGCCGGGGACCGGGCCGGGGCACCGCGTCGACCTCTTCGCGGCGGCGCTCTGCCTGCTGATCGCCTTTCTGCTGACCCTGGGCATCAAGAACGCCGCCCGCTTCGAAACGCTCGTGGTGGGCCTGAAGGTCCTGGTCGTCGTGGTCGTGATCGCGGTCGGCTTCTTCCACATCAACACCGCGAACTACCACCCCTTCTTCCCGTTCGGGGTGAGCGGCGCCTTCACCGGTGCGGCCACCGTCTTCTTCGCGGTCTTCGGCTACGACGCGATGAGCACCGCCGCCGAGGAGTCCACCGACGCCCAGCGCCACATGCCGAAGGCGATCATGTACTCGCTGGCGATCTCGATGGTGCTGTACGTGCTGGCCTGCCTGGTGCTGACGGGCATGCAGAACTACAAGGACATCGACCCGGAGAGCGGCTTCTCGTCGGCGTTCAAGTCGGTGGGCCTGCACGGCCTCGCGGACGTCATCGCGGTCGGCGCGATCATCGGCATCCTGACCGTCATGTTCACCTTCATGCTCGGGGTGACCCGGGTGTGGTTCTCGATGAGCCGGGACGGTCTGCTGCCGAAGTGGTTCGCCAAGACCAGCCCCACCCACCACGTGCCGACCCGGGTGACCTGGATCGTCGGGGCGGCCTCCGCGGCCATCGCCGGATTCCTGCCGATCGGCGAGGCCGCCGAGCTGACGAACATCGGCATCCTGCTGGCGTTCGTGGTGGTCTGCGTGGCGGTCATCGTGCTCCGCTACAAGCGCCCCGAACTGCCGCGCACGTTCCGTACGCCGGGGATGCCGTGGGTGCCGGCGCTCGGGGTGGTGTTCTCCCTCTGGCTGATCACGTTCCTGGCGTGGCAGACCTGGGTGCGGTTCGTGGTCTGGTTCCTCGTCGGCATGGTCATCTACTTCAGCTACTCCCGTCACCACTCGAACCTGGAACGCGCGGAGCAGGAGGGCGCCGGGGGCGAGGCCCGCTGAAGGGCCGGGGCCGGTGGCCGCATCGGTCACCGACCCCGTGCCGGACGTGACCGGACCAGGTCAGGTCAGGTCAGGTCAGGTCAGGTCAGGTCAGGTCAGAAGACGAACGGTCCCGGGGACTGCGGGGACGTGGCCTTGCAGGTGGCCGTGATCCCGAGGACGACGACCTTCAAGGAGGCGGCCTCCAGGCTGTCACCGGAGGCGACGGTGCCCTTGAGGGGGCCGGTGGAGACCGGGCCGCCGGCCGGGATCGCCGGGTTGGCGTTGCCGGTGAACTCGGTCGTTCCGGAACCGTTCTTGGTGAGCGTCAGCGTGGACCGCACCGAGTTCGCGCCGATGTTGAGGGGCGAGCTGATCGCGGACGTCGACACGCTGATGGTGGCGGCGGTGCCGTCCTGGGTGGCGGTGAGCGTGGCCGTACCGGAGCCGTACGAGCCGCAGTCGAAGGCGAGGGTGGCGGTGCCGGGGGTCACCGCGGCCGATGCCGGGGCCATCGCGAGGGTGCCGGCGACGGCGATCGCGAGGCCGACGGCGGTACGCACGCCGACACCGATGCCTGTGCTGCTACCTCTGTCTTTGCCTGTGCCTATGCCTATGCCTGTGCCTGTGCCTGTGCCTAACGTGCCGGATCTGCGCTGCTTCATGGGGGGAACCGCCTTTGTGAGGGGGGTGACAGGCCGTCCCCGCACGCACCGGCCGGGGAACTGACGGGTGGTCAGCGACCTGGAATCGCCGACCATTGAGGCACGCGCCCCCGAAGAGAGCAAGGCACGCACGCCATGATTTTTGACGTGCCTCAACAGGCTTGCCACTGCCCCTCAGCGGCCCGGCAGCCACCTCCACAGCCACGCCCCCAGCCGGTGCCGCCACAGCCACCACGGCAGTCGACGGCGGGGCACGTACGCCCACAGGTCGTCGTCCGCCTCGCTGCCGCGCGGACAGCGTCGCAGCAGGTCGAGACAGCGGCGATCGACCGTGCCGTGCAGCCGGGCGGTGTGCGCCAGGGCGACGAGGCCCTGGTGACGCAGCCTGTGGTCCGACGACTCCAGGGCGCGCTCCAGGGCCCGGGCGACCCTGGGCAGGATCGCCGCCGGGTCGGGGTGGGTCAGCGCGAGCCCGATCACCGCCACGCCCAGCAGCTCCTCGCCCCGCTCGAAGGCGGCGTCCACCTCCTCCGGCCGGTCGGTGCCGAGCAGCGCCCCGCTCTCCCGCCAGTTCATGCCCCGGCCCGACGCGGCGCGGGCGAGCAGGAACTCCGCACGCCCGGCGGCCAGTTGGCGCGCCATCGGTTCCGGACCGCCGGCGCCCTCGGACGCACTCCGCCCGACCAGTGCGAGGTAGTCCCAGATCCGCCCGGCGGCGTCCGTCTCCGCGCCCGGTATCTCCCGGCAGAACGCGTCCAGTTGGGGCTCCGACGGGCCCTGGGCGTGGATCCGGGCGAACACCTCACCACCGGCCCCCAGGTCGCAGCGGCGGAGGAAGGCGAGCCGGACGGTGTCGGCGGCGGTCAGCCGGCCGTGCAGCCGGCCCCAGGCGAGTTCGGACGGCTCGATGGCCGCGGCGTAGCGGACGAGGTCGGCGGGGATGAGGGGCACCGGGCGAGCCTAACGAGCGGAGTGCGCCGCGCCGTGGCCGCCCTCGTGACACCTGCGCCGCACGGTAGCCGCCCCGCGATACCTGCACCGCGCCGTAGTTACCTCCGAAATGCCTGCACCGGCACACCAGTTGCCCTCACCACGCCTGCGGGGCCACACCCGCAGTTGTCTTCATGTCGCCTCTTGACGCGAACCTGACGCACCCCAAGAATGAGCGCGCCCTGACAACGTTGTCGGCGAACCGGAGGTCCGGATTCATGCCATGGCCCAGTCGCAACCGGCTGCGTACCGCGGGCGCGGTGCTGGCGGCCGCGCTGGTCGGAGGCGGGCTCACCGCCCCCGCCGCGCAGGCCGCGCCGCCCGGCGGCACGCTCACCGACCTGGTCAACCCCTTCATCGGCAGCCAGAAGGACGGCAACACCTACCCGGGCGCCGCGGTGCCGTTCGGCATGGTGCAGCTCTCCCCCGACACCGGTCACTACAGCGGCTACAGCTACGACGACGACCACATCCGGGGTTTCAGCTCGGTCCACATCTCCGGCGTCGGCTGCGGGCTCGGCGGTGACCTGCCGGTGCTGCCCACCACGGGCGACCTCACCGAGACCGACAACGCCAGGTACGCGGCCGCCTTCCGCCATGACGACGAGTCGGCCCGGCCGGGCTACTACCGGGTCGGCCTGACCTCCTACGGCGGGATCACCGCCGAGCTGACCGCCACCGCCCGCACCGGCCGGCAGCGCTACACCTTCCCGGCCACCGACAGGGCCAATGTGCTGCTCAACGCCGGCCAGTCGCTGCACCGGACGGTCTCCACGAAGGTCGAGGTGCTGGACTCCCGCACCGTCCGCACCGCCCTCACCGGCCGCGGCTTCTGCCAGGACACCCAGCCGTACACCGTCTACACCATCACCCGCTTCGACCGGCCGTTCACCTCGTACGGCACCTGGGAGGGCGACACGGTCACGCCCGGGTCGCGCGGGTCCACGGCGGGTGGCCGGCACGGCGCGTACGTCCGCTTCGACACCCGCGGGGACCGTACGGTCGAGGCGACCACGGCCCTCAGTTACGTCGACGCGGCGGGCGCGGCCCGCAATCTGCGCGCGGAGGGCGGGGGTTCGTTCGACCGGGTCCGGGCCGCGGCCGATGCCACGTGGGAGCGGCGGCTGGCCCTGGTGCGGGCGCAGGGCGGCAGCCGGACGCTGCGCCGGACGTTCTACTCCTCGCTGTACCGGTCGTTCCTGGCGCCGAACCTCGGCAGCGACGCGGACGGCCGCTACACCGGCTGGGACCGGAAGGTGCACCGGACCGCCGAGTTCGGCGGCTCCGCCTACTACCAGAACTGGTCGCTGTGGGACACCTACCGCACCCAAGCACAGCTGCTCGCGCTGCTGGCGCCGCACGAGTCGCGCGACATGGCGCTGTCGGTGCTGCGGATCGACAAGGAGGGCGGCTGGCTGCCCAAATGGGGCTACGGCACGGTCGAGACGAACATCATGACCGGCGACCCGGTCACCCCGTTCCTCACCAACGCCTATCAGCAGGGCCTGCTGAAGGGCCATGAGGAGGAGGCGTACGCGGCGCTCACGAAGAACGCCGACGGGGTGCCGCCGGCCGGGTCCCCGGCCGTCGGGCGGGAGGCGAACGCGGAGTACCTGAGGGACGGTTTCGCGCCGTACGTCAAGGGCCGCCCGCACCGCAAGCCCGGCGACTCGGACTTCGACCACGGCGCCTCGGCGACCCTGGAATACGCCCTGTCGGATGCGATGCTGGCGCAGATGGCACGGGATCTGGGCCACACCGCGGACGCCGACCGCTATGCGGCGCGGGCGCAGAACTACCGGAAGATCTTCGATCCGTCGACCGGCTTCTTCCGGGCCCGGGACGAGCACGGCGCGTTCACCGGCCCGGCCGATCCGGCCAAGAGCGAGGGCTTCCACGAGGGCACGTCCTGGCAGTACCAGTGGCTGGTGCCGCAGGACCTGCCCGGGATGCTGCGGCTGATCGGCGGCCGGGAGGCGGCGGACGAGCGGCTCGATGCGTTCTTCGCGTACCGGAAGCTGCTGGCGGACCCGGCGAAGACCGCCCGTGAAGTGTGGGTCAACGGGCCGTACGACTACTACAACGCGGACAAGTACAACCCGCAGAACGAACCGGACCTGATCGCCCCGTACACGTATCTGTCCACCGGCCGGCCGTGGAAGACGACGGACGTGGTGCATGCGGCGCTGACACTGTTCACCGACACGCCCGGCGGGATGACCGGGAACGACGACCTGGGGACGATGTCGGCGTGGATGGTGCTGTCGTCGGTCGGGATGTTCCCCGTGCAACCGGGCACCGACACCTGGGGGTTGAGCACGCCGGTCTTCGACCGGGTCGAGCTGACGCTGGACCGGCGCTACTACCCGGCGGGGCACTTCACCATCACCGCACCCGGTACGTCCGCGGCCAACCGGTATGTCCGGTCGGTGCGTCTGGACGGTGCCGCCCGGGACCGTACCTACCTGACCACCGATGACCTGCGGCGGGGCCGGGAACTGGCCTTCACGGTCGGCACGGAGCCGTCCGGCTGGGGCACCGGCGAGCGGGCCGCGCCGCCGCCGGTGGGCACCGCGGCGGCGGGTGGTGCGGCCGGCCGGCGGTGACGGCACTCCGTTCGCCCGCGGCCGGCGGCACGGCGCGCGGTCGCGGGCGAACGGGCGGCGAAGGGGGTGTGCGTGCCGCGGGCGGGTGCGGGCGTCAGCCCTGCAGGGCCTGCCAGAACTCGTCGAAGGACATGGTGCCGTCCTTGTCGGTGTCCTTGGCCTTGATGACGGCCTCGGCGACCGGGCCGGTGACGAACGGGTCGCCCATCTCCGCCATCGCGTGCTTGAACTCGTCCGGCGTGACCTGGCCGTCGCCGTCCGCGTCGTACCGGTCGAACGTTGCCCTGGCCTCGTTGATGTCTGCCATGAGAGGTGCCCCCTTCGTGGTGCTGCGCAGGCTTGCGCGGTGGTGTTGCCTGGTGATCTGACCTGCGTACATTAGCGGACCCTCAGGACGGGCCCGGGTGCCCCCTCCGCCGGGCCAGATAGCGGGCGGTGCGGCTGCCCGGGGCGGCGGCGACCGCGGCGGGGGTGCCCTCGGCGACGATCCGGCCGCCGTCCGCGCCGCCGCCCGGACCGAGGTCGATGACGTGGTCGGCGCCGGCGACCACGCCCATGTCGTGCTCGACGACCACGACCGTGTGGCCGGCGTCGACCAGGCCGTGCAGCTGGCGCAGCAGCACCTCGGTGTCGGCGGGGTGCAGCCCGGTGGTGGGTTCGTCGAGCAGGTAGAGGGTGTGGCCGCGGCGGGTGCGCTGGAGTTCGGTGGCGAGTTTGATGCGCTGGGCCTCGCCGCCGGACAGTTCGGTCGCGGGCTGGCCGAGCCGGAGGTAGCCGAGGCCGACGTCCTGGAGGGTGCGCAGGCTGCGGGCGGCGGCCGGGACGTCGGCGAGGAAGTCCGCCGCGGTGTCCACGGTCATGTCGAGAACGTCCGCGATCGTCCGGTTCCGGTAGGTGATCCGGAGGGTTTCGGGATTGTAGCGGGCGCCGTGGCAGGCGGTGCACGGCGCGTAGGTACCGGGGAGGAAGAGAAGTTCCACGGCGACGAAGCCCTCGCCCTGGCAGGTCTCGCAGCGGCCGGCGGCGACGTTGAAGGAGAACCGTCCGGCGGTGTAGCCGCGGGCCCGGGACTCGTCGGTGGCGGCGAAGACCTTCCGTACCGCGTCGAACAGCCCGGTGTAGGTGGCGAGGTTGGAGCGCGGGGTGCGGCCGATCGGCTTCTGGTCGACGCGGACCAGCCGGTCGATCGCCGCGAGGCCGTCGGCACCGGCGAGCCGGGCGCGGGCCATCGGCCCGGCCTCCGTCCCGGCCCCGGTGCCGTCCTCGGTACCGTCCTCGTCGGCGTCGGCCCGGCCGGCGCCGAGGTGGTCCCGTACGGTCTCCGCGAGGACCCGGGTGACCAGCGTCGATTTGCCCGATCCGGAGACGCCGGTGACGGCGGTGAAGACGCCGAGCGGGAAGGCCGCGTCCAGTCCGCGCAGATTGTGCAGGGTGACGCCGCGCAGGGTCAGCGTCCCGGAGGGGGTGCGCGGGGTGCGCCGCGGGGGCGGTTCGGTGGCGAAGAGGTAGCGGCGGGTGGCGGAGGCCGGGGCGTCGGCGAGGGCGGCGACCGGGCCGCTGTGCAGGACCTGGCCGCCGTGTTCCCCGGCGCGCGGTCCGATGTCCACGATCCAGTCGGCGTGCCGCACCACGTCCATGTCGTGCTCGACCACGAACAGCGTGTTCCCGGCGTCCTTGAGCCGGCCGAGGACGGTGAGCAGGGCCTCGGTGTCGGCCGGGTGGAGTCCGGCGGACGGCTCGTCGAGGACGTAGACGACGCCGAACAGGCCGGAGCGCAGCTGGGTGGCGAGCCGCAGCCGCTGGAGCTCGCCCGCGGACAGGGTGGGGGCGGGCCGGTCCATGCTGAGGTAGCCGAGGCCGAGTTCGGTGAGGACCTCGATGCGGGCCACGAGGTCGCGGGCGAGCGCCGGGGCGACCTCGTCGTCGGTGCGGGCGGAGGTGGGGCGGAGCAGCTCGGCGAGGGCAGCGAGCGGCAGGCCGGCGAGGGTGGCGATGTCCCGGCCCTCGAAGGTGACGGCGAGCGCCTCGGGGCGCAGCCGTCGTCCGGCGCACCGCGGGCAGGGCTCGGCGACCATGAAGCCCTGGACGCGCCGCCTGAGCGTCTCGCTCTTGGAGTCGGCGAAGGTGTGCAGGACGTAGCGCCGGGCGCTCATGTACCGGCCCTTGTAAGGGCGCTGGATGCGGCCCGCCTCGCGGACCGGGTGGACGGTGACGACGGGCTCTTCGTCGGTGAACAGGATCCAGTCGCGGTCGGCCGGCGGGAGTTCACGCCAGGGCCGGTCGATGTCGTGGCCGAGGGCGGCGAGGATGTCGCGGAGGTTCTTGCCCTGCCAGGCGCCGGGCCAGGCCGCGATGGCGCCCTCGCGGACGGACAGTGCGGGGTCGGGTACCAGGGATTGTTCGGTGACCCGGTGGACGGTGCCCAGGCCGTGGCATTCGGGGCAGGCGCCGGCCGCGGTGTTGGGCGAGAAGGCGTCGGAGTCCAGCCGTTCGGTCGTGCCTTCCGGGTAGTCGCCGGCGCGGGAGAAGAGCATCCGCAGGGTGTTGGAGAGGGTGGTGACGGTGCCGACGGAGGAGCGGGAGGTGGGCGCGGAGCGCCGCTGTTCCAGTGCGACGGCCGGCGGCAGGCCGGTGATGTCCTCGACCTTGGGCGCGCCGACCTGGTGGATCAGCCGCCGGGCGTAGGGGGCCACCGACTCGAAGTAGCGGCGCTGGGCCTCGGCGTAGAGGGTGCCGAAGGCGAGCGAGGACTTGCCCGATCCGGACACCCCGGTGAACGCGACCAGCGCGTCCCTCGGGATGTCCACGTCGATGGTGCGGAGGTTGTGCTCACGGGCGCCGCGCACCCGTACGTACGAGTCGGCCATCCGTCCATGATCGGGCACCGGCCGCGGTGCTCGGCGACGCGTCAGCCGGTGGCCGTCGCGGTGTCGATGCGTGTCAGGGCCTCCGCCCAGGGCAACGGGGTGGCGACGACGGCCCGCAGCGCCCGGATCTGGCGCGGCGGCAGCCCGGCGGCGAGCACGGCGACCGCGCGGCCCTCCCGGCCGTAGAGCGCGAGGACCCGGCGCCCGGCCCGGTCGAGCACCGGCGTTTCGACCCGGTCGGCCCCCGCGGTCGGCCCGTACGCCTGGATCTTGAGGTCGTACTGGTCCGACCAGAAGTACGGGACCGGGGCGAACGGGCGGCGTTCCTGGGCGTCGGCGCCGTCCGCGGCGAGTTCGGCGAGCAGGTTGCGGGCGGCGGCCATGCCCTGTTCGGTGGCGTTCATCCGGTGCTCGATGCGCAGCGGACGGGCGTGCACCGGGTGCTCCCAGCGGGCCACGTCGCCGGCGGCGTAGATGCCGGGGGCGACGGCGCAGTACGCGTCGCAGCGCAGCCCGTCGGTGGTGTCCAGGGCCGGGTCGTCGCCCAGCCAGCCGACCGCGGGGGTGGACCCGATGGCGAGCAGCACGGTGTCGGCGGGCAGCCGGGCCCCTCCCCCGGCGGCTACGCCCCCCTTGCCGGGGGTACCCCCACTCGCCAGCCGGACGGCGGTGACCGCGTCCCCGTCGGTGTCGAAGCCGTCGACCGTGCCGGTGCGCAGGGTGACACCGCGGGCCCGGTGTTCCCCGGCGAGGAGTTCTCCGACCGCGGTGCCGACGGCGGCGGCCATGGGGACCGGGTCATGGCCGACGAGGGTCACCTCGTGCCCCAACTCCCGTGCCACCGCGGCCGCTTCGCATCCCAGCACCCCGTTGCCGACGATCACCAGGCGGCGGGTGCCTCCCCCGCCGGCTACGCCCTCACTGGCGGGGGTACCCCCATTGGCGAGCCGGCCGCGCAGGGCCAGTGCGTCGTCGAGGGTGCGCAGGGTGTGTACGCCGGTGAGCGCGTCGGCGCCGGGCAGCGTACGGGCCGCGACCCCGGTGGCGATGATCACGCCGGCGCAGTCGAGCCGTTCGCCGGTGTCCAGCGTGAGGGTGCGGGCGGCCACGTCGAGGCCGGTGGCCCGGGTGCCGAGCCGCAGGTCGAGGCCGAGCGGGTCGAGCTGTTCCTTGGTGCGCAGCAGCAGCCGGTCCGGCTCCCAGGTGCCGTGCAGCAGCTGTTTGGACAACGGCGGCCGGTCGTACGGGAGATGGGGCTCGTCGCCGATGAGGGTGAGCGGGCCGGTCCAGCCGAAGCGGCGCAGCGCCTCGGCCGCGGCGAGCCCGGCCGCGGAGGCGCCGACGACGGCTATCGGGCGGGTGGTCACGCCTGGACCTCGATGACGGCGGCCGGGCAGATGGCGGCGGCCTCGCGGACCGCGTCGTGCTGGTCGGCCGGCGGTTCGGCGTCGAGCAGCACCACGACGCCGTCCTCGTCACGCTGGTCGAAGACCTCGGGGGCGATCAGTACGCACTGGCCGGCGGCGCAGCACTTGTCGGCGTCGAGGGTGATCTTCATGGTGATTCTCCGTGGGGGATGGGTGAGTTGCGGGGTGGAACGGATTGCCGGTCTACCAGGTGACGGGCAGGGCGTGACAGCCGTAGATCGACATGTCGGTACGGAACGGGATCTCCTCGACCGGTATCGCGGGCCGCATCGTCGGGAAACGGCGCAGCAACGTGCCGAGGACGACCTGGAGTTCGACCCGGGCCAGGGCCTGGCCGAGGCACTGGTGGATGCCGTACCCGAAGGCGACGTGGTGCTGGGCGTTGGGGCGGGCGATGTCGAGCCGGCCGGGTTCGGGGAAGACGGTCTCGTCGCGGTTGCCGGAGGGGACGGCCACCACGACGCCCTCGCCGGCCCGGATGAGGTGCCCGTCGATCTCGACGTCCTCGGTGGCGACCCGGCGGGGTCCGTTGCGGATGATGCTGTGGAACCGCAGCAGTTCCTCGACGGCACCGCGCATCAGACCGGGGTCCTGCCGCAGCCGCTCGGCGGTCTCCGGGTCGCGCATCAGGGTCAGCGCGCTCAGCCCGATCATGTTGGCGGTGGTCTCGTGCCCGGCGATCAGCAGCAGGGCGGCGAAGGCGGCCGCCTCGTCGTGACTGATCTCGCCGGTCCGCTGCTGCTCGACGATCAGCCGGCCCAGGATGTCGTCACCCGGGTCGGCCTCCTTGGCGGTGACCAACCGGTCGAGGTAGTCGCGCAGTTCGGTCCGGGCGGCCTCGCGTGCGTCGTCGGTGACGGTGCGGGAGAGCAGGGTGCCGGTGAGCCGCTGGAAGATCCCGTGGTCGTCGTAGGGCACGCCCAGCAGCAGGCTGATGACGAGGGACGGGACCGGCAGGGCCAGCGCCTCGACGAGGTCCACGCCGCCCTCCTCGCGCCCCTCGGCGCGCTCCATCGCGTCGCAGAGTTCGTCGGTGAGGCGCTGGATCTCCGGGCGCAGCGCCTCGACCCGCTTGACCATGAACTCGCGGGTCACCATGCGTCGCAGCCGGGTGTGCTCCGGCGGGTCCCTGCGGATGAAGCCGCGGTTCTGCGTGCTGCCGCCGCCGGTCATCCCGCTCCGCGGGTAGCCGTGCACGGTGGTGTCGGAGCTGAAGCGGAGGTCACCGAGGACGGCCCGGATGTCGGCGTAACGCGTCACGAGCCAGGCCCAACTGCCGTCCGGCAGACCGACCTTGGAAATCGGCCGGGTGGCACGCAGGACGCCGAACTCGGCCGGCGAATCGAAGGGGCAGCCGCGCGGGGGCTCGACGGGCAGCGGCGCCGGGGCGGTGGACAGTGTCATTGCGCTCATCTCCTTCATCGTGCGGGTGCGCGCAGGCCGGCAGGGGCCGGGCGCCACGATCCGCACGCTCGCCTAACAACTGTAAACTTACATGTGTCATACACGGGTAAACGCGTCGGGGGGCCGTGGGAGGGAGGACGTATGACTGCGCCTCAGGCGACGGAGACGTAGGAAGAAGGCGGAACAACAGCCGGCACAGCCGGTACGCCAGCTACGGGCGGTACGAGCAGTACGGCGGTACAGCCGCTCCCTACATGGGCGCTCAGCGCTCCAACAACAACTGCAGCATCTCGTCGACGAAGCGGTCCAGCCGGCGGGTGTCCTTGCGGCTCGGCATGACCTGCCAGAGCATCACCCGGCCGTGCACCGCCGACCACAGCACGTACGGCGCCTCGGAACGCGCGCCCCGCACCCGCCAGCCGGCGTCCTCACAGGCGGTCAGCGCCCGCTGCCAGCTGCGCACCAGCAGCCCGGCGGGGTGGCCGGCCAGCCGCTCGGGGACGACCGGGGTCTGCCGGGTCTCGTACAGCAGGCGGTAGGTGGCCGGGTGGGCGACGGCGTAACGGCAGTAGGCGCGCAGCTGGGCGCGCAGCCGGGCGACCGGGTCGTCCGCGGCGGCCCGTGCGGCGGCCTCGGCCATCGCCGCCGCCAGCCGCTCGTAGCTGACCTCAAGGGTCGCCCAGACCAGCTCGGTCTTGTCGGAGAAGTGCCGGTAGATGCTCGGGGCGGCGACGCCGGCCTCCCGGGCGACCGCCCGCAGTGACAGCGCGTCCTCGCTGCCGACCTCCTCCAGGAGCCGCTCGGTGGCCCGCAGCAGTTCCTCCCGCAGACGCTCGCCCTGCCCGCGGGGGTTACGGGCCCGGACGGCCGCACTCTCGCTCACTGCCCTCCGGTCCCTTCCCTGAGCCTGCCGACGACGGATAGGCGACCAGGGTTTCACACCGGGGCGGGGCGGCCTCACCGCCCCATCGTCAGCCCGTCCTCCGCGGCGCCCCGGCTCAGCACCGCCGTGCCGATCCGCACCCGGACGTCTCGGTGCGCGCCGGTCCGTGCGAGGTTCCGCACCCGCACCCGGGTGCCCTGCTCGGCGAGCTGGGGGACGTAGGCGGCCTCGGTGACCCGCCAGCGCCCGCCGGGCCGCTCGGGCGGCGCGAACCGGAAGCGGGCCAGGGTGCCCCAGTTGCCGCGCGGCTGCCTCATCGCTCCGGAGAGCTGGTCGCCGAGTCCGTAGACGACCCAGGTGCCGTTGACCTTCTCGTACGGCTGCGGGGTGTGCGCGTGGGTGCCGACGATCAGGTCGATGTCGGGCCGGCCGTCGGTCTCGGCGGCGGTGAGCGTCCGGGCCAGGGCGAGCTGCTCCTCGTCCGGGGCGGTCCGGTACTCGGTGCCCCAGGCGGGACTGACCACCACGACGTCCGCACCGGCCCGGCGGGCCGCCCGGGCATCCTCGATGATCTTCTCCTCGTCGAGCAGGTTCACGGCCCAGGGCGCACCGTCCGGCGGCCCGCCGCCCTCGATGCCGTCGGTGTACGACAGATGGGCGACCCGCGCCCCACCGGGGACCCGGAGCAGCGCCGGCCGGGCGGCCTCGGCGTCGTCCCGGGCCGCGCCGGAATGCCGCAGCCCGACCGTGTCCAGCGCGTCCAGGGTCCGGCGGACCCCTGGAATCCCCTGGTCAAGGACGTGATTCGACGCGGTCCCGCAGGAGTCGTAACCGACCGCCTTGAGCGCGGTGGCGATCTGCGGCGGCGACTGGAGGAGCGGGTACCCGCTGAACGGTCCGTCGAGCGGGCCGAGCGGCGCGTCCAGGTGACACAGCGCCACATCAGCCCCGGAGACGACGGGGGCCACGCCCTTGAGCATCGGCCGGAAGTCGTAGCCGTAGCCGTCCAGGGGCGCGTCGTCCTGCGCGGTGTCGAGCACTTCGGGGTGGGTCGGGATCACGTCCCCCGCGGCGACGAGCGTGAACGGCCGCCGGGCCGCGGGCTCGGCAACCGGCGCCCGCCCGTGCGCAGGCGGACGGGCTTCCGTGCCCGTCCGCGATCGAGAGCCCGACGCCTCCGCGCCGCGGCTGGACCCCGTCACCGGGCGCCCACCCCCACACCCTGCGACCACCACAACGGCCAGCACACCGACCATGCATCGCCGGCCTGCTACCCAATACCTCCTATACATGCCCATACCCGACAAATATCACGTGCCACGCATTCCGCTTCGCGCTTTGCGGCGCCGCGTACGTAGCCGTCTGTTGCGACGCGGGGCTCGCTCGCCGTTGCGCATTGGGGTGCCGCCCACGTACTTGGCTGTCCCGCCGCGGGGCTTCTTTGCGGCGCCGCGTACGTACCTGGCCGTCCCGCCGCGGGGCTTGCTCGCCGTTGCGCTTTGCGGCGCCGCCCACGTACTTGACTGTCCCGCCGCGGGGCTCACTCGCCGTTGCGCATTGGGGCGCCGCCCACGTACTTGGCTGTCCCTCCGCGGGGCTCACTCGCCGTTGCGCATTGGGGTGCCGCCCACGTACTTGGCTGTCCCGCCGCGGGGCTTCTTTGCGGCGCCGCGTACGTACCTGGCCGTCCCGCCGCGGGGCTTGCTCGCCGTTGCGCTTTGCGGCGCCGCCCACGTACTTGACTGTCCCGCCGCGGGGCTCACTCGCCGTTGCGCATTGGGGCGCCGCCCACGTACTTGGCTGTCCCTCCGCGGGGCTCACTCGCCGTTGCGCATTGGGGCGCCGCCCACGTACTTGGCTGTCCCGCCGCGGGGCTTCTTTGCGGCGCCGCCCATGTACCTGTCTGTCCCGCCACGGGGCTCACTCGCCGTTGCGCTTTGCGGCGCCGCCCACGTACTTGGCTGTCCCGCCGCGGGGCTCACTCGCCGTTGCGCATTGGGGCGCCGCCCACGTACTTGGCTGTCCCGCCGCGGGGCTTCTTTGCGGCGCCGCCCATGTACCTGTCTGTCCCGCCACGGGGCTCGCTCGCCGTGCCCGCTTTGCGGCGCCCCGTACGTACCCGACCCGTCCCGCCGCGGGGCTTGCTCGCCGTTGCACGCTTTGCGGCGCCGCGTACGTTGCTCACCGTCCCGCCATGATTGCTTCTCGCCGTTGCGCCTGGCGGCGGGCGTGTGTTTGTCGGGTGCGGTGACAGCCCTACGGACTTCGTCCTCCGGTCTGTCCCCTCCCGTTGGTGGGGGGGTGAGAGGCCGGTGGGGGTGGGCGTCGTCGTGCAGCAGCACCTGACTTCGGCAGTTGTCGGGAATACCTTCGCCGGCCCGTGAGTTGAGGCCCTGCAAGGGGCACTCGCATCCCCTACGGGATCTGTTCGACCGTCCCCTACGGGTCCCAAGGGCCCCTGGTATCCCCAACGCTCACCCCCACCCACCGCATTCCCATCCCCCAACGGGAGGGGACGGGCCGGAGGGGCCTTCTTCATGGACGTAAAGCGACAGCAGTCCATGAAGAAGGCCCCGGAGGTCCGTCACCGCACCCGAAACCCACTCAGCCCGCCGCAGGCGCAACGGCGAACAACACCCGCGGCGCCGCAGACAGCCACGTGCGGGGCGCCGCAAAGCGCGCAACGGCGACCAAGCCCCGCGGCGGGACGGCCAAGTACGTGGGAGGCCCCGCAAAGCGGGCGACGCTCAGGCGACCTCGATGCCGTACTCCTGTACCAGGGCCGTGAGGCCGCCGGGGTAGCCCTTGCCGCCGGTGACGAAGTCCCAGTCGCCGCCGGGGCGTTGGCGGAAGGAGCCGAGGACGAGGGCGGTCTCGCCGCGTCGCCCTTCGGAGACCGTCAGCCGGCCCTGCTCCTCCCCCGCGGTGTCCAGCAGCCGGATCCGGGCGTCGGTGAAGCCGGAGAGGTCGGCGTCGGGGTTGGTCTGGGGGTCGACCGCGGCGACCAGGACCAGCCGGTCGGCGTCCGGTGGGAGTCCCTCGAAGTGCACCTGCACGGCGGCCCGGTCGGGGGCGGTGCCGGGCAGCATCCGTACCGAACCGTCCGGCGTGCGCGGGTTGTTGTAGAAGACGAAGTGGTCGTCGCTGAGCACGGTGGTCCCCTTGCAGACCAGGGCGCAGACGTCGAGGGCCACGTCCCCGGACCAGGTCATGCCGAGGATGTTGTGCTCCGGCGTCCCGGAGGAGGTGTCGGGGGCGGGGGCGGCGCCGGGAGCGGGCGTGCCGAGGCGGCCGCTGAGACCGTAGCGGCCGAGCAGGTCGACGAGTTCGGGGCCGGCGATCAGGCTGAGCGGTTTGCCGTTGGCGAAGGTGTGCGCGCCGGGGCCGAAGCGGGAGGTGGTCACCAGCACGCCCTTGTTGGCGCCTTCGGACTGGACGGTGCCGTACAGGTCGCGGACCGCGGTGGGCGGGACGGTGTTGCGGTAGCGCTTGACCTGCACGACGATCTTGCCGCCGCGGATCGGGTCGGGGTCCAGCGCGTCCACGTCCACCCCGCCGTCGCCCGACCGCTGGGTGGTGACGGCCTGCATGCCCATCGCGCGGAACAGTTCCGCGATCAGGTTCTCGAAGGCGATCGGGTCCATCTCGTAGAGGTCCGGCTCGGTTTCGCCGCCGTGCGAGACGACCGTGCCCGCACCGCCGGCGTCGCCCGGCAGCCGTCCGGGCCGTACCGCCGTGCGCTGGTCCGGTCGGGCGGCGAGCTGTCCGCGCAGGCCGTCGGTCAGGCACTCCACCGCGCTGACCCGGTCGAGATGGAGGGCGTCGAAGGCGCTGCGCGGGGCCATGACGGTGGCGAGGTACACCTGCGCGGGGCGGCCGGTCGCCGGGTCGACGTCGTCCACGAAGCCGTTGAGCGCCACGGAGTCCAGCGCACCGTAGGTGTCGGCGGCGAAGAGGTCCCGCAGGACCAGCAGCATGCTCTGGGCCAGGACGTCGCGGTAGAGCGCCCGGCGCTGGGCGGCCGGCCGGGCGGTCTCCTTCTCCTGGTCGGTGGTGGCCTGGTACCGGACGGCCTTGGTCTCCGGGACGACGGTGTAGCCGGGCAGTTCCCAGTCCAGGACGAGCCGGCGGGCGGTCGGCTCGTAGGCGGCGGTGACGCGGCGGGGGAACCCCTCCGGCCAGGCGGTGGAGGCGTAGAGCGCGGCGGAGAAGTACTCGACGGCGGCCTCGGGATCGCCGTTGCGCAGCCCGGTCAGCAGCTCCGCTATGCCGGCGTTGTGCTGCCGGATCTCGGCCAGCGCACCGGCGGCCCACTGGTCGTACTGCCGGCGGTAGGCCGCGAGTTGGTTCTGCCGCTGGTGTTCGGCGGCCTGGGCGGCGTACCAGTCCTGTTCGTAGCGGGCGCGGGCCTCCTCCTGGGCGCGGTCGCGGCGGGTCGCGCCCAGGTGCCGGCCGCCGGCGGGCGCCTGATAGCGGGCCGGATCCGGCATCGGTACGGGGGTGGCGAGGGCGCCCGGCGCGAACTCCTCGATGCGCTCGGGGCGCAGCAGCGCGGCGGCGGTGAACGCCGGGGCCCGGCAGCCGTCGGCGAGCAGGCCGGTGAGCGCGGCGACCCGCGCGTCCAGCTCCTCGGTCCGGCGGCGGGCGTCCGCCTCGCGTTGCTGCCGGTAGGCGGCCTGGCGTTCCCGGTGCAGCCGCGCCATGGCCCGTTCGGCGTCGCGGGCCTGCCGTTCCTGGTCGCGCTGCGCCTGGGCGTACGCGCGGCGCTGGGCTTCCTCCCGGCGCTGCTGCTGGCGCTGCGCCTCGGCCCAGACGGCCATTAATCCATGGGAACGGCGGCTCATGTCGACTCTTCGTCCTCCCCCCGGGGCGGCGGCCCCCGGAACCCTGTGGAAGCGGTTTCACCAGCACTGTTGCGGCTGACCGTCGCAGTCGACTCTAGCGGGAGGGCGTGCCGGCACGGTGCGGGACGAGCCGTTTCCACGGACAGTTACGAGGCGGGGACGTTGCCGGCGCGGGAGGTCGCCGGCGCGGGGACGTCGTCGACGCGCGGAGGCCGCCGACGCGGGGACTTCGCCCTCGCGGGGAACGTCGCCCCCGCGGGGACGTCGTCGACGCGGGGACGTCGTCGACGTTGGGGAGGCTGCCGACCCTGGGAGGCCCCCGTCAGGCGGCGGCCGCCCTCCTCGCGGCGGCGGTCCCCGAGACGTCGTAGTCGGCGCCGACTCCGGGCACCAGGATGCAGTCGCCCTCGATGTGCCGGGTGCGCAGTGGCAGGATCTCCTGGTACGCGGGGGAGTCGTACCAGGCCCGGGCCTCGTCGATGCCGGGGAATTCGATGACGACGACGAAGCCCGGCCACTCGCCCCCGCGCACCTCGACCTGCGCGTTGTGCACCCGGAACCGTCCGCCGAAGGGGTCCAGGGTCGGCTGGATCCGGTCCAGGTACACGGCGATGTCCGGGTGCGGGGCGGTGGGGCGGAGGTGGGCGATGGCGAAGGCGCTCATGGGACTGCCTTTCCGGAAGGCTTTGGCGGGTGAGGCCGCCCACGTTTCCAGGCCACCGCCACGGGGTCGATTACCTCTGGAGTCATCTGTCGGACGTCCCCCGGCCCGTCATGTGAGGACGGCGCGAGGATGTCGCATAGCCAACTCATCTGTCAGAGTCGGGCAGTTGAGGAGTGCCGGTGGTTCCTCAGATCGCTCCGCCGCGCTCCGCCCAGTACGGGTCCCGCAGCCTTCGTTTGAAGAGCTTGCCGGACTCGTCGCGCGGGAGCCGCTGCTCGAAGACGACGGCCCGCGGGACCTTGTAGCCGGCGAGCCGCTCGGCGACGTGGCCGCGTACCGCTTCCGCGGTGAGGCGTACGCCGGGTTCGGTCTCCAGGTGCGCGGCGAGGACCTCGCCGAACTCCTCGTCGGGGATGCCGAAGACCGCGGCGTCCCGTACCCCGTCCAGGGCCAGCAGTGCGGCCTCGATCTCCGCGGGGTAGATGTTGACGCCGCCGGAGATGACCATGTCGTTGCGGCGGTCGCTGAGGTAGAGGTAGCCGTCCGCGTCGAGATGGCCGATGTCGCCGATGGTGACGTACCCGGGCAGGCCCGGCGCCTCCATGGCGGTGCGTTTGGCGGGGTCACCGAGGTAGGTGAACTGCGGCCAGTCCTCGGACGGTTTGAGGTAGACGTCACCGGTGGCGCCGGGCGGCAGCGGCTGCCCGTCGGGGCCGAGGACGGCGACGTCGCCGGTCCCGCTCGCCCGGCCGACGGTGCCGGGGTGGGCCAGCCACTCCGCGCTGTCGCACCATGTGACCGCGCCGGTCTCGCTGCCGCCGTAGTACTCCCGGAGGACCGGTCCCAGCCAGTCGATCATGGCGTGTTTCACATGCGGCGGACAGGGCGCGGCAGCGTGCACCACGGAGGTGAGCGACGACAGGTCGTAGCGCTCGCGGACGTCCTTGGGGAGTCGCAGCAGCCGTACGAACATCGTGGGTACGACCTGGACCTGCTCGATGCGGTGCCGTTCGATGAGGCGCAGGAACTCCTCGGCGTCGAAGCGCGGCATCAGGGTGAGGTCGAGGCCGGCGGCGAGCGCGAGGACGGCGTGCTGGCTGGGGGACGCGTGGTAGAGCGGCGCGGGGATCAGCGTACGGCCGCCGGGGGCCACCGCGAAGTACTCCAGGAACCGCTCCACGGCAAGGTCGAGCCGGTCCGGTGTGACGGGGGCGCGCAGAACTCCTTTGGGGCGCCCGGTGGTTCCGGAGCTGTAGATGACGGTGGGCGGGCGTTCCGCGGCGGGCCGGTCGAGCGGCTCGTGGCCGGCCAGCCAGTCGTCGAGCAGCGGGTGCGCGCCGGTGGGCGGGGGTGCGGCGATGCCGCAGGCGGCCGCCACCCCGGCGGGTACCGCGACCTCGACGAGGCGGGCGCCCACCGGCAGCACGGCGGCCACCTGGTCCAGCAGGTCGGTGTGGACGAAGACCAGTTTGCTGCCGCTGTCGGTGAGGACGTGCCGCAGGTCGTCGTGGCGGAAGTGCCAGTTGACCGGGACCGCGGAGGCGCCGAGCAGGGCGGCGCCGGCGGTGATCTCCAGGTGTGCGGGCTCGTTGCGGAGGACCACGGCGATCCGGTCGCCCGGGTGGACTCCCGCGGCTCGTAAGCCGCTGGCGATCCGCGCCGCGCGGTCGGCGAACTCGGGGTAGCCGCGCTCCTGCCCGGCGCAGCGGATGGCGGGGGCGCCGGCGGCGTGCGGGGCGACGGCTTCCATGGGACCTCCAGTGGCTGCGGCCGGGCGGCTCATTGAACAGCCAACCGCGCCGGTCCACCAGGTCACGGTGCGCCCGAGCGGTCCGGAGGAGAGCCCGACCGTATGCATCTCGGCCAACCGGCGACGGCCACTTTGCTCCGATCAATGTGCCCGTACACCCTGCTCGGCGCCCCCACAATCGCCCGCTTCCCTCCCAGGTGCTCCGGTGTTTGTCGTGTCCTGGGGGTTCCGGTCGGGGGGCCGGGCCTGCACCATGCGGGAGGACACGGGAGGCGCGCGCCCGGTTCGCCGACACGGAGCGGACCGGTGAGGCGCATATGAAGCTGCTGTGGTCGAGCCCGAGCCAGTCCCAGCAGGTCGTGCCGCAGCGCCGGCTCTATCCGGGCTGATCCTGGTCGGGCGTCGGCCCCGACCCTGGAGGGTGCTGCCCCAAGGGTCAGGGCCGACGTCCGAGCGGTCAGTCGATGCCGCGGAAGATGTGCGGCTCGCCGGGATCGTCGTCACAGCCGGCCAGCCGCACCGGCCCGCAGCGGTCCCAGACTTCGAGGTTACGGACTTCCTTGATCCGACCTGGTCGCTCGCCCCCCTGCTTCAGCCGGGGTTGCTTGGGTTGAACCTTGTGCACAGCCACCACGCACTCCTTCATCGAGGTATTGGTCCGACGCGGTGGCGCCTTGTTCACAGAGCGGGAAGTCGGCCAAGGTTTGTGGCGTTCCCGCGACGGGCCAATGGTGTTGGCGTCTCCCAGATAGGTCGTCCGTCGACCCTCAGGGTAACTACGGCGCCCGCGCCGCGCTCGACGTTTTCCGGCGAGATGGTCATGTCACCGGAAGGCGGGAATAGCGCGCCCTTGGGAGACCGGGTCGACAAAGCCGCAATGTGACGCACATCACACACTCCAACGGCTCACAGGTTGCTGCAATTGCCCCGATCCGTACGCTGGAGGGTGACTGGCGAGTGACCGCGCGGACGGAGTGTTCCCGGGTGCGCGGCGGCAGTGCTACCCATGGGCGGGTGGCATGGTTCTCGGATTCCGGTTACTGGCTCGGCCGGCTGGTTTTCCAGCGGCTGCTGGCCGTCCTCTATCTGCTCGCGTTCCTCGCGGCACTACGGCAGTTCCGGGCGCTCATGGGGGCGCGCGGGATGCTGCCGGTGCCCGAGTTCGTGGCGCGGGTGCCGTTCCGCTTGGCACCGTCGGTGTTCCACTGGCGCTATTCGGACCGCTTCTTCGCGGGCTGGTGCCGGTCCGGGATGGTGCTGTCGGCGGCGGTGGCGGCGGGTGTCGCGGACGCCGTACCGCTCTGGGCGTCGATGGTGCTGTGGGCCGTGCTCTGGGCGCTGTACCTGTCCATCGTGAACGTCGGGCAGACCTGGTACAGCTTCGGCTGGGAATCGCTGCTGCTGGAGTCGGGCTGCCTGGCGGTGTTCCTCGGCAACGCCGACACCGCGCCGCCGGTGCTGATCATGTGGCTGCTGCGCTGGGTGCTGTTCCGGGTGGAATTCGGTGCCGGCCTGATCAAGATGCGCGGTGATCGCTGCTGGCGGGATCTGACCTGCCTGTACTACCACCACGAGACCCAGCCGATGCCCGGCCCGCTGAGCTGGTTCTTCCACCATCTGCCCCAACCCCTGCACAAGGTCGAGGTGGCCGCCAATCACGTCGCCCAACTCGCCCTGCCCGTACTGCTGTTCACCCCGCAGCCGATCGCCGGCTGGGCCGCCGCGGCGATGGTGGTCACCCAGCTGTGGCTGGTGCTGTCCGGCAACTTCGCCTGGCTGAACTGGGTGACCATCGCGCTCGCCGCGTCCGTCGCCGCACCCCTGTGGGCGCAGCCCGATAGGCCGCTGCCCGCCCCGCCCCTCTGGTTCGAGGTCCTGGTCCTGATCGCCACCGCCGGCGTCGCCTGGCTCAGCTACCGCCCGGCCCGCAACCTGCTCACCCGGCAGCAGATGATGAACACCTCCTACGAGGCGCTGCACCTGGTCAACTCCTACGGCGCCTTCGGCAGCATCACCCGGGTGCGCCGGGAGATCGTCATCGAGGGCACGACGGACGCGGTGACCGGGCCCGGGACGACCTGGCAGGCGTACGAATTCCACGGCAAGCCGGGCGACGTGCGCCGGGTGCCGCGCCAGTTCGCGCCGTATCACCTGCGGCTGGACTGGCTGATGTGGTTCGCCGCGCTGTCCCCGGCCTATGCGCGGTCCTGGTTCGTACCGCTCGTGGCGCGGCTGCTGGAGAACGACCGGGACACCCTGCGGCTGCTGCGCACCAATCCGTTCCCCGACCTGCCGCCGGCCCGGATCCGGGCCCGGGTCTTCCGCTACCGCTTCACGACCTGGCGGGAACTGCGGGAGACCGGAGCGTGGTGGCATCGCACCGAGGAGCGGGAGTTCCTGGCGCCGATCGGGCGGTCAGCTCTGTCCGGAAGGCGCTGACCATGGCCCGCGCATGGCGCAGCCCTATTCGGGCGAACTCCTTTTCCAGCGCCGTGAGTTCGGCCAGGGTCTCGTCCAGGTCGTGGCCGAGCCGGGCGCGGGACTTGGCCAGCCCCAGCCGGGACAGCGCCTCCCCGCGCGGCTCCTCCATCGCCCGGAACTCCCCCAGCGAGAGGGTGTAGGTGTCCCGGGCCGCGGCGTAACGGCCCGCCCGGTACAGCACATTGCCGCGCATCTTGTGGTTGTAGGCGAGCGCGCTCGCCAGGTCCATCCGGCGGCAGACCGCCTCCGCCTCGGACAGCAGCGCCAGCGCCCGCTCGGTCTCGCCCCGCACGGACAGCACATCGGCGATCCCCCGCAGCGACCAGGCGCGGCCCCGCGCGTCATCGCCCTCCTCGGCTATCCGGGCGGACTCCTCGAACAGCTCCAGGGCCTTGTCGTACTCGCCGGTGTTGCGGTGCATCTGGGCGATGCCGGACATCGCCCAGACCGTGTGCCGGGCCTCGCCGTGCTCCCGCGCCTGGGCGAGCAGCTGCTCGTGGAGCTCGGCGACCGCGGCGTAATCGCCCTGTATGCGGCCGGTCTCGGCGAGCCCGGCGAGTGCGTAGCCGTGCGCGAGGCGGTCGCCGCCGTGGTCGGCCAGCGCGACGGCGTGCGTGAGCAGCCGGCGGGCCAGCGGCAGCGTGCCGCACTGGCGGGCCAGTGTGCCGCCGCTCCACAGCGCCCAGGCCATGGCGCCGGCGTCACCCGCGCTCCGGCCACTGCGGTAGCTCTCCCGCCAGGCGTCGCCGGCCTCCGCGACCCGGCCGAGCCGCCGGTTGGCCTCGGCGACCGCGAGCCCGGCCCGGGCCCGCTCCAGCGCCGTGCCCGCCTCGGCGCGCGCCCGGCTCGCCGTGGCCAGCACCTCCTCGTAGGACGAATTCACGCCCAGTGCCGCGCCCAGCTCGCCCTGATATTCCGGTGCGAACGCCTTGCCGTACATCAATCCCGGACCTCTCGATCATTTCCGTGCTTGATCACGAAAGTACGAGCGATCGGGGGTCCGGCGAATCAACCCACGTATGGGTCCTTCCGTACAACTGGAGTGCTACGCCGGGGTGCCTGGTCATCTTGGGGATGTAGGGGTCTCTCAGGGTCGAACCCCGAGAGGGCAAGGCGCGGACGCGTTCCCCGCCGTTGCACGCTCTGCAATTCGCGTTGCACCTCTTGCCGACGCGGGCGGGGCGGGCCACCCTGCTCCCATGACGGAAGCGCGCACGGATTCGCGTACGGGGGCGGCGGCCGGACCCGGGATGGGCCGCCGCCGGTTCCTCGGGAGCGTGGCGGCGGGGGTGGCCACGGCCGCCGGTGCGGGAGTGCTGGCCGTCGGCGACGCGGCGCCCGCCCGGGCCGGACGCGCCGCCGGCCGCCGCCCGCACGGTACCCGCCCGCTCTTCCTGGGCACCTACACCTCGAAGGAGGGCGGCGGCACCGGTCTCGGCCTCGCCGGGTACGACACCACGACCGGCCGGATCACCGCCACCGGCGTGGTCACCGGCGTGCCCGACCCGTCCTACCTCGCCCTCGCCCCGTCCGGCCGCACCCTCTACGCGGTCGACGAGCAGCAGGAAGGCCAGGTGACCGCCCTCGCGATGGCCCCGGACGGCCCGCCCACCGTGCTGGGCGCCCGGTCCACCGGCGGGGCCGGCCCCTGCCACCTGTCGGTGCACCCCGGCGGCCGCTGGCTGCTGAGCGCCAACTACCTCTCGGGCAGCGTGGCCGTCCACCCCCTCGACCGGGCCACCGGTGCCCTCGGCCCGCGCACGGACCTGGTCACCCACAGCGCTCCCCCGCCCGGCCCCGGCCAGGACGGACCGCACGCCCACCAGATCATCACCAGCCCCGACGGCCGCCACGTCCTGGCCGTCGACCTCGGCAACGACACCGTCTACAGCTACCGGCTCGATCCCACGGCCGGGAAACTCACCCAGGTGTCGATCGCGTCACTGCGTCCCGGCGCCGGTCCCCGGCACCTCACCTTCCACCCCACCGGAGACTTCGCCTACCTGGCCAACGAGGTGGACAACACGGTGGTCGTGTGCGGCTACGACCGCCGGACCGGACGCCTGACACCCGGCGCACCGCAGTCCACCGGGACCGGCCCCGGCACCAGCTATCCGGCCCAGATCCTGGTCACCGCCAACGGCCGCTACGCCTTCCTCGCCAATCGTGGCCACAACAGCCTCACCCGTTACGCCGTCACGGCAGGCGGGGCGCGGCTCGTCCTGCTGGACACCGTGCCGGTGGGCGGCGACTTCCCCCGGCACATCGCCTTCTCCCCGGACGAGCGGTGGCTGTTCGCGGCCAACCAGAAGTCGGGCACGGTCACGGTCTTCTCCGTCACGGCCCGCACCGGAACCCTGACCCCCGCCGGGGAACCCTTCGCCGCACCGCTCCCCGTCTGCACCCTCCCCCTCTGAACGCCGGGCCCCGCTGCCCACCTCGTTCTGCTGCCCGCCCGCCCCGAAACACCGCGGCAACAGTCCGGCAGGGTTGGCCGATCAGCGTCCTCGCGTTCCTCATCAACTCCTACGGCGCGATCGCCCTGTTCGTCCATCTCGCGATCGCCGTGGCCCAACTCCGCATGCGACGCTCAGCCTGCTGACGGTCGCCGTGGTCCTCACCGCCTACGAAGTCCGCCGCCGGGGACGCGGGACGACGCCCGGCCCTGACCGTCGTGATGCGCGCCCTGCTCCGCCGGGCGCCTGACTGCCTGACGCCTGGGCATCACGCATTCCTTCCTTACCGCCGGTTTACCACTCATTTGCGCAGGATGGGTGCGACGTGGCAACTGCCCTGCACCGTGGGGCACCTGAGGGAGGACCAGTCGTGCGCGCACCCGCCGCCGATCACCCCCGTCGGCCGGCGCCGTGGTTGCGGCCGACGATCCGGGTACGGCTGACGCTGCTGTACGGCGGCATGTTCCTGGTGGCCGGGGTCGTGATCGCTGCGCTGATCGGTGACTGCCTCCGGGTGCACGGGGCGCCGGCGCTGGGCGACTTCGTGAACCGTTCGTTGCTGGCGTTGCTGGGGCTGACGGTGGTGGCGTTCGCGTTCGGTTATGCGATGGCGGGGCGGGTGTTGTCGCCGTTGGGGCGGATCACGCGGACCGCGCAGCGGGTGGCCGGGTCGGATCTGCACCGGCGGATCGAGCTGGGGGGTCCGGACGACGAGCTCAAGGAGCTGGCGGACACCTTCGACGAGATGCTGGACCGGCTGGACCGGGCGTTCGAGTCGCAGCGGCGGTTCGTGGCCAATGCTTCGCACGAGCTGCGGACGCCGTTGGCGATCAACCGGACGTTGCTGGAGGTGCAGCTGGCCGATCCGGACGCCTCGCCGGAGCTGGCGCAGCTGGGCAAGACGCTGTTGGCCACCAACGAGCGCAGTGAGCAGCTCGTGGAGGGCCTGCTGCTGCTGGCGCGCAGCGAGAACAAGGTGGTGGACAAGAAGCCGGTCGATCTCTCGGAGGTCGCCGCTCAGGCCGTGGACCAGATCCGCGAGGAGGCGCAGGCCAAGGGCATCGCGCTGCGCGGGGTCCGTCAGCAGGCGTTCGTGCAGGGCAACGGTGTGCTCCTGGAGCGCATCGCGCTGAACCTGGTGCAGAACGCGGTGCGTCACAACATGCCCGACGGGTGGGTCGAGGTCAGTGCCGAGCCGCAGCCGGGGTGTGCGGTGCTGGTGGTCACCAATACCGGGCCGGTGGTCCCCGCCTATGAGGTGGAGAACCTCTTCGAGCCGTTCCGCCGGCTGCGCACCGAGCGCACCGGCAGCGACAAGGGCGTCGGGCTGGGCCTGTCCATCGTCCGCTCGGTGGTCCGCGCACACGACGGCACCCTCACCACCGAGCCCCGCGAGGGTGGCGGGCTGACCGTACGGGTCGAACTCCCGGCCTCCTAGGAGGTGCCTGCCCCTAGTCGGACACGTACGGGCGAAGCGCTTCCCGGAGGTCTGCTTCGAAGCGGGCGTAGTGGGTGCGGAGCGGGGTGCCGGGCCAGTCGGGAGGAAGGAGGGCGGCGGGGAGGAGGGGGTCGGCGAGCAGGTGGCGGAGGGCGGCCGCGGCGATGGTGAAGCGGTCGGCGAGGGTATCGGCGCGGTCCAGCGCGGTCATCAGGGCGCGGGCGTGGGCCGCCCAGGCGTCGAGGTCCCAGAGCCGGGCGGCGAGTGCGGCCGGGTCGTCGTCCGGGGTGCCGGTGAACCAGGTGCACTGTTCGGTGACGACCGCGGGGCGGGGCCGGTCGAGGTTGGCGGGGCGCAGCCAGCTGCCCTCGCGGAGTTCGGCCAGCCGGAGGCCCCCCATGGCCTGCCGCAGCGCGGTGCGCTCCGCGGCGGGGCGGCGTTCGGCCGTGGTGACGACGGCGATCTCCCAGTCCCCGTGCCAGCGGCGGGTGCGCGGGGTGCGGCTCTCGTCCTGGCGGGCCTGGCGGGCCAGGAGGCGGCTGGTGAGGGCGTAGGTGCCGCCGGTCTGCCGCAGGTCACCGGCGGCGACCATGCGGGACAGGGCGACCCGGACGGTGCCCTCGGCGACGCCGAAGAGCTCGCCGACCCGTACCAGGGCGCGTGCGGGCAGGCGCGGCGGATGGTGGCCGAGGAGGGTGCTCAGCACGATCGAGCGGGCGGTGAGCGGCCGCGGTCGGTCGAGGGGGGTGGGGCCGTCGTCGTTCATGGGTGGCTGGAGTTTACGGGGCGGCGGCGGGCGGCCCGGTGGCCGGTGGCCGACGCAGCGGGGGCATTACACACTTCTCTCGGGTGTTCGGATTCTGTAATGTCGAGGGTATGACCGTCACCCATGAAGTCGTGAATCAGGCCCCGCCGCTGACCGGGTTCAGCACGGCGGACGAGCCGGCCCTGCTGGAGGCGCTCCGGCGGTACGGCGCAGAGTGGGGCGAGCCGGAGGTGACCGCGCTCGGGGAGCTGGCCGGTTCGGCGGCGGTGCAGGACCAGGCCCGCTGGGCCGAGCAGCAGCCGCCCCGGCTGCACACCCACGACCGGTTCGGGCACCGCGTCGACGAGGTCGAGTTCCACCCGGCCTGGCACCAGCTGATGACCGTGGCGGTGGAGCAGGGCCTGCACGCCGCGCCGTGGACCGATGACCGCCCGGGGGCGCATCTGGTGCGGGCCGCGAAGTTCTACGTGTGGTCGCAGGCCGAGGCGGGGCACGGCTGCCCCATCTCGATGACGTACGCCGCCGTGCCCGCGCTGCGCGCCGCGCCGGAGCTCGCCGCGCAGTACGAACCGCTGCTGGCCGCCCGGCGCTACGACTTCGGGCTGCGCGCCCCGCTCACCAAGTCGGGCCTGATCGCGGGCATGTCGATGACGGAGAAGCAGGGCGGCTCCGACGTGCGGGCCAACACCACGCGCGCGGTGCCGGCCGGCGACGGTACGTACCGCCTGACCGGTCACAAGTGGTTCACCTCGGCGCCGATGAGCGACCTCTTCCTGGCGCTGGCGCAGACCGAGGAGGGGCTCGGCTGCTTCCTCGTCCCGCGGGTGCTGCCGGACGGCACGCTCAACGGGATGCGGCTGATGCGCCTGAAGGACAAGCTGGGCAACCGCTCCAACGCGTCGTCCGAGATCGAGTACGAGCAGGCGGTGGCCTGGCCGGTCGGCGAGCCGGGCCGCGGGGTGCGGACCATCGTCGAGATGGTGAACATGACCCGGCTGGACTGTGTGCTCGGCTCGGCGGCCGGGATGCGGGCGGGGCTGCGGCAGGCGCTGCACCACACCGCGCACCGGCGGGCGTTCGGGCGGGAGCTGGACCGGCAGCCGCTGATGCGCTCGGTGCTCGCGGACCTGGCGATCGAGTCGGAGGCGGCGACGCTGCTGGGCCTCCGGCTGGCGGCGGCGGTGGACGGGGCGCAGGCCGGGGACGCGCAGGAGGCGGCGCTGCGCCGGCTGGCGCTGGCGGCCGGCAAGTACTGGGTGTGCAAGCGCGGCAGTGCGCACGCCGCGGAGGCGCTGGAGTGCCTGGGCGGCAACGGCTACGTCGAGGACTCCGGCCTGCCGCGCCTCTACCGGGAGGCGCCGCTGCTGTCGATCTGGGAGGGCTCGGGCAATGTGGCCGCGCTCGACGTGCTGCGGGCGCTGGGCCGGGAGCCGGCCGCGCTGGACGCGTTCTTCGCCGAGGTGGAGCAGGCGGCGGGCGCCGACCGGCGGCTGGACGCGGCGGTGGCCGGGCTGCGCGAGCAGCTCGGCGAACTCTCCGGTCCGGAGCGGGCGCAGCTGATGGCGCGTTCGCTGGCGGAACGGATGGCGCTGGTGCTGCAGGGTTCGCTGCTGGTCCGGCACAGCGATCCGGCGCTGGCCGATGCGTTCTGCGCGACCCGGCTCGGCGGGGAGTGGGGCCATGCGTACGGCACGCTGCCGGCCGGCGCCGGTCTGACGGCGATCCTCGAACGGGTCCGGCCGTGGACGCCGGACGCGGCGGCCGGGGGCACCACGGTCGCGGCCGTCGGGGTCGCGGCCGTCGGGGGCACGGCCGTCGGGGGCGCGGCCGTCGGGGGCGCGGCCTGATGTCCGTACGGGTGGAGCGCGCCGGGCCGGTGACGACGGTGGTGCTGTCACGGCCGGACCGCCGCAATGCCGTGGACGGCGCCACCGCACGCCAACTCGCCGCGGCCTTCCGGGAGTTCGAGGAGGACGACGGGGCGCGGGCGGCGGTGCTGTGGGGCGCGGGCGGGACGTTCTGCTCGGGCGCCGATCTGAAGGAGGTGGGCACCGAGCGGGGCAATCGCGTGGCGGCGGACGGCGACGGGCCGATGGGGCCGACCCGGCTGCGGCTGAGCAAGCCGGTGATCGCGGCGGTGGCGGGGCATGCGGTGGCCGGCGGGCTGGAGCTGGCGCTCTGGTGCGATCTGCGGGTGGCCGAGGAGGACGCGGTCTTCGGGGTGTTCTGCCGGCGGTGGGGCGTGCCGCTGATCGACGGCGGTACGGTGCGGCTGCCCCGGCTGATCGGCGCGAGCCGGGCCATGGACCTGGTCCTGACCGGCCGGCCGGTGCCGGCCGCGGAGGCGCTGGCGATCGGGCTGGCGAACCGCGTGGTGCCGACCGGCACGGCCCGCGCGGAGGCGGAGGCGCTGGCCGCGGAGCTCGCCCGCTTCCCGCAGGCGTGCCTGCGCAGCGACCGGGCTTCCCTGCTGGACCAGGAGGGCCGGGACGAGGCGGCCGCGATGGCCGACGAACTCCGGTACGGGCAGGCGGTGTTGGCCGAGGGCTTGCAGGGTGCGGCGCGCTTCGCCGCGGGCGCGGGACGGCACGGCGCAGCGGCCGGGGGGCCGGGCGACCTCGCGGGGCCCGGCGACTCCGGTCCGCAGCTTCGGTAACCCCCTTGCCATGATCACCGGGCGTGCGGAGGATGGCGCCATGCCTGCTGCCACCTTCACCGCGCCCGACGGGACCGAGCTCAGCTATCACGTGCTGGGCGAGGGAGAACCGCTGCTCTGCCTGCCGGGCGGCCCGATGCGGGCCTCCGCCTACCTCGGTGACCTCGGTGGGCTGTCGGCGCACCGGCAGCTGGTGCTGCTCGACCTGCGCGGCACCGGCGACTCCGCCGTCCCGACCGACCCGGCCGGCTACCGCTGCGACCGGCAGGCCGACGACGTCGAGGCGCTGCGCCGGCACCTCGGCCTGGAGCGGGCCGATCTGCTGGCACACTCGGCGGCCGGTGACCTGGCGCTGCGGTACGCGGCGCGGTATCCCGAGCGGATCCGTGCGCTGGTGCTGAGCAATGCGCGGGGCCGGGCGCTCGGCGTCGACTTCACCACCGAGCACCGCCTGGAGGCCGCGGCGCTGCGGAAGGCCGAACCGTGGTTCGGCTCCGCGCACGGCGCCTTCGAAGCAATCTGGGCGGGCACGGCGACCGACGAGGACTTCGATGCCGCCATGCCGTTCTTCTACGGGCGGTGGGACGCGGCCGCGCAGGCGCACGCGGCGGCCGAGGTGGCGCAGACCAACGACGAGGCCGGGGAGCACTACGCGTCGGCCGGCGCCTTCGAGCCCGCCGCCACCCGTGCCGCGCTCGCCGCGCTGCGCGCTCCGGTGCTCTTCCTGGCCGGTGAGCTGGACGGCGGTCCGCTGCCCCGGATCGCCGCCACCATCGCCGGGTTGCTCCCCACCGCCGAGCTGACCGTCCAGCCGGGCGCCGGGCACTACCCGTGGCTCGACGACCCGGCCTTCTTCGTCCGGACCGTGGAGGCGTTCCTCGCCCGGGCGAACGTCGTTGATCACTTGCGGCGGCCCGCGTAGCGTCGCCGTTCATGACGGACCTGACCGACCTGACCTATCCCGAGGTGGGCGCCACCGGGCGCTCGCCGCTGCCGCCCGGGTACGACCACCTCCACGAGGAGCTGCCGATCGGCCGGGGCCGCGCGGTGCTCGCTGCGGCGGGTGAGGCCATCACCACCTTCCGGATGCACCGGGCGGCGGGCACCGGCATCCGGTCCGACGCCCCGCGGGCCGCCCCGGGCGTGGCCGTCGAGGTCTCCCTGGGGGTCGGCCCGCTGCGGCTGCGGGCGCCCTGCCGGGTGGTGTGGACGGCGGACGAGGCGGACCGGATCGGCTTCGCGTACGGGACCAGGGAGGGGCATCCCGAGTGCGGCGAGGAGGCGTTCCAGGCCGAGCTGCGCGACGACGGCACGGTGTGGTTCACGGTGACCGCGTTCAGCCGTCCCGTACGGGCCGTCACCCGGCTCGGCGGCCCGCTAGTCCCGGTGTTCCAGCGGCTCTACGTCCGCCGCCTCGGCCGCACCCTGCGCCGGCTCGCCAACGGCTGACGGGGGTCATCGCCTCCGCTTTTCTCACCGCCTGACGCCGTACGGGGACGGGTAGTTACCGACGCGTAGCAAAGGTGGCGCCGATCGCCATACGTCCACCTCCGGTTCATCTTTTCGTCACCATCGGCCCTGCCGGCCATGAGAAAAACCAGGCATGTGTGAAGACGAACTGATCCCGCCGCAGGCGGACATGACCGAGCGGGAGTGGCTGCGGGCCGGCGCGGAGGCGGCGGGCGCCGGGGCCGCGCCGATGCCGACGACGGGACGGGTGCCGCAGTGGGTGAACCGGCGGACGCTGCTGGGCGGCGCGATGGCCGGTGCCGCGCTGGCGGTGCTGCCCTCACCGGGCCAGTCCCCCGCGTCGGCCGCCCCCCGCCTCGGTGCGCCGGGAGCCTTTCCGTTCCCCGAACGACCCAACGGGAAGGGCGAGTTCGCCATTCTGGTCACCGGTGACGCCGGGACCGGGGACGAGGCGCAGTACGCGGTGGCGGCCGCCGCGCGCGACGTCTGCCGCAGCGAGGGGGTCGGCCTGGCGGTCGGGCTCGGCGACAACATCTACGAGAACGGGCCCGAGTCCGACCACGACTCCGAGTTCCAGGACAAGTTCGAGAAGCCGAACAACGGCATCGACGTGCCCTGGCTGATGGTGCTGGGCAACCACGACTGCTCGGGGCTGATACCCGGCAGCGGCGGCGACCCCTCGCGCGGGGACCGCGAGGTCTCCTACGCCAGGACCTCGAAGCGCTGGTACATGCCGGCCCGTTACTACCGCGTGCCGCTGCCCGCCGCCGACCCGCTGGTGGAGTTCTTCGCCCTCGACACCATTCCCTGGTCCTCGTACGTCGCCCAGCTCGACCCGTACTACCGCTGGGACGGCCCGTACATGCGCGCCCAGCGCAGCTGGCTGGACGAGGCGCTGCGGACCTCGCGGGCGCGCTGGAAGGTGGTGATCGGCCACCACCCCTACCTCAACAACGGCAAGCACGGCAGCGCCGGTTCGTACGACGGTTTCGAGATCGGGAACTACACCAGCGGCGTCCACCTCAAGGACATGTACGAGAAGGTGGTGTGCGGCCGGGCCGATCTGATCCTGTCCGGGCACGACCACACCCTGCAGATCCTGGAGCCGACCGCGCGCACCGGCGGCACCCGCCAGGTGGTGTGCGGGGCGTCCGCCAAGACGGAGGACGGCAAGGCCCACTTCGCCCACCCGGCGGCCTGGCAGAACTTCTCCGACCACGGCTTCATGCTGCTGAAGGTGGCCGGCGCCCGGCTGACGATCGATGCCTACACCGTCGACGTGGCGACCCGCCAGGCCACCCTGGCCCACCGCACCCGCCACACCCGCCCGGTCGCCGCGCCGGCCGGGGCGCACGCCTGACGGTCGGTCCGCCGGGTACGAGCCCTGCCGACGCCGAGGGGACGGCAGGGCAGTACCCGCCGAACACGCGGTGCCGCCTGCTTGCGGGCCTCTTACCAGGTGAAGGTGGCCGAGGCACCGGGCGGGAGGACGTAACCGGTGTGCCGGTGGGCCCAGTTGATGCCGGCGGGCCGGGGGGTGGCGGTGTCGTTGTAGGCGATCAGGACGGTGGAGCCGTCGGGGTTGCGCCAGGCGACGTTGGGGAGGGCGGACGGGCCGGTGGAGGCGATGCGGCGGGCGCCGGGTTTCACGAACTTGGTGAGGTGGCCCATCGTGTAGTACTCGACGGTGTAGTCGACCCGGCCGCTGCGGTCGTCGCCGTGGTGGACGGTGATCAGCCCGGTGCAGTCGGAGCAACCGCCCTGGTGCGGACCGTGGTTCTGGTCCACGGCGAGCGACCACTTCGTCCAGCTGCTGCCCCAGTTGCGGGTGTAGTCGATGAGGTCGTGCATGTCCTGTTTCTGCTGGTTGGCGATCCACCGGCCGCCGGAGTGCTCGGTGTCGTGGACGGCGAGGCCCGGGTACCGGTCGTGCACCCGGGTCTGCCGGGTGACCGTGCCGCCGTAGCCGTGCCAGGCCAGCCCGCCGAAGTTGGGGTGGCGGCGGACGGCCGGATCGTCGACGGTGGGCCGGGCGAAGGCGTCGTAGCGGTCCCAGTTCCAGTCCAGGGCGAGGACCTTGGTGGACAGTCCCGCCCGGCGCAGCGCGGGCAGCAGGTCGTGCTTCGTGAAGTCGGCGAGGGAGGCGCCGGTCCACCGCATGGACGGGTAACCGGCGCAGCAGGTGGGCTCGTTCTGCACGGAGACGTAGGCGACCGGCACCCCGTGGTCGCGGTAGGCGCGGAGGTACTGCACGAAGTAGCGGGCGTAGGCGCTGTAGTACTCCGGCCGCAGCCGGCCCTGGTCGAGCCGGCCGTTGTCCTTCATCCAGGCGGGCGCGGTCCAGGGCGTGGCCATCACCTTCAGCGCCGGGTTGAGCCGGCGGGCCCGGGCGGTCAGCGGCAGGACGTCGGCGAGGTCGTGGGCGACGGAGAAGTGCCGGAGGCCCGGGTCGGTCCGGCCGGCGGACAGGTCGTCGTAGGTGTAGCCGGAGCGGGCGAGGTCGGAGGCGCCCATCGGGTTGCGGAGGAAACCGAGGCCGATGCCGTCGTCCGGGTCGAACAGCTTGCGCAGGACCGTCGCACGGGCCGCGGCACCGAGCGCGCCGCTGCTGTTCACCAGCCAGGCGGCGGTGTCGGTGAACGAGGCGCCGCCGCCCTCGAACCGCTGGTAGGTCCGGGACGGGTCGACGGTGAGGGTGCCGCCGCGGCCCGGCCGGAAGGTGAGCGGTGACTGCCGCCGCAGGCCCTGGACGACCTGCCGGCCACCGGGGTCGGAGGTGGTGGTGAGGTAGACCTGCATCCGGTGCGGCGCCGGGCCCACCCGGTCCGGGGGTGTCGGTGCCCCGGCGGCCACCCACAGCACCGCGAGACCGGCCGCCCCGGCCGCGGACGTGGCCAGGGCACGCCGGAGACGTCGGGCTCCTACGGCGCGCGCTCTCATGGCGGGGCCTTCCTGTGCCGCGGGCAGTCAGGCACACGCCCGACGGCTGCCCGGATCCACGGTTCGGGAGGTGAACGGTTGCGTCAAGCGACCGTACAGGCAGGGAAGTTGGGAGGGGCCACGGATGGCCTGCTCGCCACCCCGGCACGCCCGCTCCCCCTCCCCTCCCTCACCCGTTCCCCGTACCCCCGTCGCCGCCCGGCGCACCGGACATGCGGGGTGCGCGGGCCCCGCCTAAGGTGATCGCATGGTGAGCCCACACGGCGCGCGCCCCCGGGCCACGAGGTGGGGCACCCGATGACGGCCCCGCCGGCCGGACCGTCCGACGAGGGCTACGACCCCCGGACGGACCGGGACTGGAGCCGGGTCGAGGAGGAGGCTCCCGGGGTCTCGCGGCACGAACCGGTCGGGCTGCGCGAGCGGCTCTCGCTCAACCGGATGGGCACCTTCGACTGGGACCTGGACCGCGGGTTCATGGAACTGGACCCCGGCGCCCTGGACGTCTTCGACCTGCGCCCGGGCGAATACGACGGCGCACCGTTGTCCCTGGCCAGGCGGGTGCCGGCCAAGGAGGGGCTGCGGCTGGACGAAGCGCTCGCGCAGGCGCTCCAGGACGGCCACTCGTCGTACGGCGCGTACTTCCGGGTCCGGTGCCGGGACGGGACGCGGCGCTGGACCCACTCGCAGGGGCGGATCCTGCACGACCCGGAGGGCACGCCGTACCGGGTCATCGGCATCGTCCGGGAGGCGACCGGCGAGCTGGCGGACTCCGCGCTGCTGCGCTCGCTGCAGCAGGAGCGGCAGCGGCAGACCGTGATGGTGCAGCAGACCACCGCCGCGCTGTCCCGGGCGCTGTCCGTACGGGACGTGACGCGGGTGCTGACCGGTACCGGCGGGGCGCGCCGGTTCGGGGCGGACGGCCTGGTGCTCGGCCTGGTCGCGAACGAGCGGTTCGAGGTCATCGCGGCCGCCGGGATGCTGGGCGAGGTCCCCGACGACATGATGAACACCCGGCTGGACGACACCCTGCCGCTGTCCGACGCGGCACGCCTGCGGCGGCCCGTCTTCCTCGGCACCCGCGGCGAACTGATCGCCCGCTACCCGCGGCTGCGCCCGTACGCGGACCTGCTGCCGGCCGGCGGCGCGGCCTTCCTGCCGCTGGTCGCCCAGAACACCGTGCTCGGGGCGCTGGGGCTGTTCCACGCCGAGCCGGCGGTGCGGTCGCCGGAGGCCCGGAACCTGGCGCTGGCGCTGGCCGGTGTGGTGGCGCAGTCGGTGCAGCGGGCGACCCTGTTCGACCAGGAGCGGGAGCTCGCGACCGGGCTGCAGGCAACGATGCTGCCGCGCCGGCTCCCGCCCCTCGCCGGCGGCGCGGTCACCGTCCGCTACCACCCGGCGAGCGTCGGCCGGGACGTCGGCGGCGACTGGTACGACGTCATCGCGCTGCCGCGGGGCCGCACCGGGCTCGTCGTCGGTGACGTCCAGGGCCACGACACGCACGCCGCCGCCGTGATGGGCCAGCTGCGGATCGCGCTGCGCGCGTACGCCAGCGAGGGGCACACCCCGGAAACCGTGCTGGTGCGGGCCTCCCGCTTCCTGGCCGAGCTGGACACCGAGCGGTTCGCCACCTGCACGTACGTGCAGGCCGACCTGGAGTCGGGGGCGCTGCACGTGGCGCGGGCCGGCCATCTCGGCCCGCTGATGAGCAACACGTCCCGGCACATCGACTGGCCGGAGGTCCGCGGCGGGCTGCCGCTGGGGCTGGCCACCCACTTCGGGCCGGACCACTTCCCCGAGACCCAGCTCTTCCTGGAGCCCGGGTCGACACTGCTGCTGTGCACCGACGGCCTGGTCGAACGGCCCGGCCGCGGCATCTCGGCCGGGATCGAGGCGCTGTCCGAGGCGGTCCGTACCGGGCCCGCGGACCTGGAGGAGCTGGCCGATCACCTCTCGGCCCAGCTGTGGGCCGATCCCGGCTCGGAGGACGACATGGCCCTCCTGCTGCTGCACCGGGAGCCGGGTCCGGGGGCCGTGACCACGCCGCGGTTGCGGCTGCACGTCCACCAGGCCGATCCCGCGGGCGCCGCCGAGGTCCGCTCGGCGCTGCGCCGCACGCTGGACCAGTGGCGGGCGGGCGCCGTCCTGCACGACGTCGAGGTGGCGGCCTCGGAGCTGATCGCCAACGCCCTGACCCACACCGAGAGCGGCGCGCTGGTCACCGTGGAACTCCTGCCCGGCGCCGCGCGCCGGATCCGGCTGGAGGTCGAGGACCGCTCCAGCCAGTGGCCGCGCCGCCGCAGCCCCGGCGAGACCGCCACCTCGGGCCGGGGCCTGCTGCTCGTCGAGGCGCTGGCGGAGCGCTGGGGCGCGGAGCCGCGGGGCAACGGCAAGGCGCTGTGGTGCGAATTCCTGGTGCCGGCGGATCGGGGGCGGTGACGTGAACGGTGCTCCCCCGGCCGGGGGATGCACCGGCCGGGGGATGCCCCGGCGGGGGCGGGCCCGCCGGGGGTGGGCACCGCCGGGGGTGGGCACCGCCGGCCGCTCACTCCTCGGGGCCGTACCAGAGCGTCGTCATGTTGCAGAACTCCTTGATGCCGTGGCCGGACAGTTCCCGCCCGTAGCCGGACCGCTTGGCGCCGCCGAAGGGCAGGCCGGGGTGCGAGGCGGTCATGCCGTTGAAGTAGAGACCGCCGGCCTGGATGTCCCGGGCCAGCCGGGCCTGTTCGTCGGGGTCGCGGGTCCAGGCGTTGGAACTCAGCCCGAACGGGGTGTCGTTGGCGAGCTCGATCGCCTCGTCGAGGTCGGCGACCCGGTAGAGCGTGGCGACCGGCCCGAACGCCTCCTCGTGGTGGATGCGCATGGTCGGGGTGATGCCCGCCAGGACCGTGGGCTCGTAGAACCAGCCGGCCCGGTGCTCGGGCGGCCGCCGGCCGCCGCACAGCGCGGTCGCGCCCTGGTGGACCGCGTCGTCGACGAGTTCCTCCAGGTCGGAACGGCCCTGCTCGCTGGAGAGCGGGCCGACGTCGGTGTTCTCGTCCATCGGGTCGCCGACGGTCAGCGCCGCCATCCGCTCGGTGAACCGCTCGGCGAAGGCGTCGTAGACGTCGTGGTGCACGATGAACCGCTTGGCCGCGATGCAGGACTGCCCGTTGTTCTGCACCCGCGCGGTCACCGCCACCTTGGCCGCCTTGTCGAGGTCGGCGGAGGGCAGCACCACGAACGGGTCGCTGCCGCCGAGCTCCAGCACGGTCTTCTTGACCTCGTCACCGGCGATGGACGCCACCGAGCGCCCGGCCGGCTCGCTGCCGGTCAGCGTCGCGGCGGCCACCCGCGGGTCCCGCAGGATCTCCTCGACGGCGCCGGAGCCGATCAGCAGGGTCTCGAAACAGCCCTCGGGGTAGCCGGCGCGGCGGAACAGCTCCTCGATGTACAGGGCGGTCTGCGGGACGTTCGAGGCGTGTTTGAGCAGTCCGGTGTTGCCGGCCATCAGCGCCGGGGCGGCGAACCGTACGACCTGCCAGAGCGGGAAGTTCCACGGCATCACCGCCAGGACCGGGCCGAGCGGCCGGTAGCGGACCACGGCACGCATCGCCCCGGAATCGCCGACGTCCGCCGGGTCGGGGTGCTCGTCGGCCAGCAGCCCCTCGGCGTGGCGGGCGTACCAGCGCATGGTCTTGACGCACTTCGCGGCCTCCGCACGGGCCTGGGCCAGCGGTTTTCCCATCTCGGTGGTCATCGTGCGGGCAATGCCGTCCTGATCGGCCTCCAGCAGGTCGGCGGCCTTGAGCAGCAGTTCCGTGCGACGGGCGAAGCTGGTGGTGCGGTGGAGCTGGAACGCCTGCTCCGCCCTGACCAGGCGGTCCTCGATCTCGCCCGCGTTGAGCGCGTCGAAGGTCTTCAGGGTCTCGCCGGTGGCCGGGTTGACCGTGGCGATGGCCATGGTCAGCACCTCCTAGGAAAGCGGTGAGGGAGCGGGGGACGGGTCCGGGACCGGGTCGGGCCCGGGCGGACGGGGTATCGGCGACGGTTCCGGAGGGATGGGATCCGGGGGCCCGGGCGGGGTCGGCGGTCCGGGAAGCGGGTCGGGGGTGGGATTCGGCGGCGGGCCTCCCGGGTCCGGCGGCCGCGTGGGCTCCGGATCACGGTCGAGCGTGCGCTCACGGCGCGGATGCGGTTGCCGCTGCACGGCGGGCCTCCAATGAAGGTTTTCTTCCACGTATGCGGCATGCGCCACATGTGCCCCTGTACCCGAGTCTGGCGTTTCTACGGCCCCACCGCATTCCGCTGCGCGTCTGGGGTGCCTCCCACGTACCCGGCTGTCCCGCCGTCGGGGTTTCTCGCCGTTGCGCTTTGCGGCGCCCCGCACGTAGCCGTCTGCTGCGCCGCGGGGCTCGCTCGCCGTTGCGCTTTGCGGCGCCCCGCACGTACCCGGCTGTCCCGCCGCGGGGCTTGGCCGCCGTTGCGCTTGGCGGCGCCCCGCACATAGCCGTCTGTCCCGCCGCGGGGTTGGCCGCCGTTGCGCCTTGCGGCGCCCCGCACGTAGCCGTCTGCGGCGCCGCGGTTGTTGGTCGCCGTTGCGCCTGCGGCGGGCGGGTGGTGTTTCGGGTGCGGTGACGGACCTCCGGGGCCTTGTTCGTGGACTGCTGACGCTTTACGTCCACGA